>NZ_PSVX01000027.1:0-48412 GCF_002932695.1 Rathayibacter sp. AY1D2
CCGCCCTCCCCGACAGGACTCCTGCGATGACGCACCTCCCCTCCGGCCGCTCCCTGACCGCCTCCCTCGCGGCGCTCGCCGCCACGGGCGCGCTCCTGCTGAGCTCGCTGCCCGCCGCCGCGGTCGAGGCCCCGCCCTCGGCGTCCTCCGCCGTCGCCTCCGCCGCGGTCCTCCGTGCCGGCGAGCAGCTCGCGCGCGGCGAGCGCCTGGTGTCCCCCGACGGCGCCTCCTCCCTCGTGATGCAGACCGACGGCAACGCCGTGGTCTACGCCGCCGGCGGCCGTCCCACCTGGGCCTCGGGCACGCAGGGGCGCGGCGACAGCCTGCGGATGCAGGACGACGGCAACCTCGTCGTGTACGCCGCGGACGGGCGCCCGGTCTGGGCGAGCGGCACGGTGGCCGACCCGGGCGGCGAGCTGCGGATGCAGGACGACGGCAATATCGTGATCTACCGCCGCAGCGGCTCGGCGGCCTGGGCCAGCAGCATCGGCGGCCGGATCGACGAGCCGCGCACCGACACCCTCCGCCGCGGCAGCACCCTCTACGCGGGGAACCGGCTCGCCACCCAGGGAGGCACCACGGCGGTGATGCAGGCGGACGGTAACCTCGTCATCTACGGGCAGGGCGGGGCTCTCTGGGCGAGCGGCACCCGCGGCCGGGGCAACGTCCTCCGGATGCAGGACGACGGGAACGCCGTGGTCTACACCGCGGACGGCGCGCCCCTGTGGGCCTCGGACACGTCCGGCGAGCCGGGCGCCACGATGGTCCTCCGCGAGGGCGATCTCCGGATCGCGGACGACTCCGGCGTCCTCTGGAGCAGTGCCGCGCTCGTCGTGCGCGACTCGCTCTCCCCGAGCGGCCTCGTCGTCGCGGGCACGCGGCTGACCTCGGCGAGCGGGCAGTGGCGGGCCGAGATGCAGCGCGACGGCAACTTCGTCGTCTACGGGCCGAACGGCGCGGACTGGGCGACGAACACCTCCTCCGCCTCCGGTGCCGCCTTCTCGATGAGCTCCGAGGGCCGGCTCGACGTGGCCGACTCCCGGATCCTCTGGCTGCGGTTCCCGAGGATCTCCTTCGGTATCGGCCAGACCGGCGTCGTCGCGCCCTACCGCCTCGTGCTGCAGGACGACGGCCGCCTCGTCGAGTACGACGGCATCGGACGGGCCGTCTGGGCCAGCCGGGGCTGACGCGCGACGCATGATGGAGGGGTGAGCGACCCCGGCGACTTCATCCGCTCGGCCCTGGAGTACGAGGGCGACGTCTGGCGCGCGCAGGACGTGCGCGAGCGCCTGGGAGCAGGGCTCGACTCGACGGGCGCCTCGGTCGGGGCGGTCCGCGGCACCGTCCGCGACGCGCTGAGGAAGTTCCGCTCGCTCGAGCACGACGACGTGACAGCCCTCTCCTCCGAGCTGTGGGAGCCGGCGGTGTTCGAGCCGCGGCTGGCGGCCGTCGTGCTGCTGCAGTCCCGAGCCGAGTGGCTGCGCGGCTCCGACCTCACCCGGCTCGAGGGCTTCGTCCGCGACTCCCGCGTGGACGAGCTGAGCGACCCGCTGGCCCGCGACGTCGTCGCTCCGCTCCTGGCAGGGCTGCGTGGTGCGGCGCGGACCCGGGCGGACGCGGTCCTCGACCGCTGGGAGGCGGAGGGCGGGCGCCTGGCGCGCGCGGCCTCCCTGGCGCGGGCCTCGGTCCCGACGGAGCACGGCTGAACGGCCGCTCGGACCGACCGCCCCGCGGAGCCGGACGCCTGCTCAGGCGGCCCGGTACTCCTGAGCCGCCGTGCCGTCCGCCACCCGGATCCGCGTGTCGAACTCCAGGCCCGGATCGACCCGGTGCGCGATCAGGACCACCGTCCGCCCCTCGGCGGCGCGGAGCAGATCCCCGAGCAGGGCGTCGGCCACGGGAGCGTCCACCGACGCCGTCGGCTCGTCCAGCACCAGGACGCGGAAATCGGCAAGAAGTGCACGTGCGAGGGCGATCCGCTGAGCCTGGCCGCCCGAGACGAGCGAGCCCCGCTCCCCCACCCGCGCGTCGAGCCCGCCGCGTGCAGCGACCCAGGGCCCGAGCCCGACCCGCTCCAGCACCGCCTCGAGCACGGCGGCGTCGGCCTCGGGCCGCGCGAAGAGGAGGTTCTGCCGGATCGTGTCGTCGAAGAGGTACGGCTGCTGCTCCACGAGCCCGACCCGCTTCCGCACCTCCGCCTGGGGCAGCGTGCGCGCCTCGACCCCGCCCAGGAGGTAGCTGCCGGAGTGGTCGAGGAAGCGCACCAGAGCGTGCGCGAGCGTCGTCTTCCCGGACCCACTGCCGCCGGTGACGAGCACGCGGGCGCCCTCCGGCAGGTCGAGCGAGACGCCGCGCAGCGCGGGCGTGTGCGCGCCGGGCCAGCTCACCGACAGGTCGCGCAGGACGATGCCGGCGCCCCGGGGAGCCGGGGCGTCCGGGTCCACGTCCGCGTCGGTCGCGAGCGCCGGCGACGCCGCCTCGGCGTCCAGATCAGCCAGGCGCTGAGCGCTCGAGAGCGCGGTGCGTGCCGCCTGCACGGCGAGCGGCGCGGCGGCGGCGACCTCGAACACCGCGAGCGGCACGAGCGCGACGACTCCCAGCGCCGGACCGCCGAGGTCGCCGATCACCGGGATCCCGAGCGCGAGGCCCGCCCAGACCGCACCACCCGAGCAGAGGGCGAGGACGGCCGCGGCCAGTCCGGCGGAGGCCCCCCGTCGACGCGCCGCCCGGGCGAGCGACTCCTCCGCGCGTGCCACGTCCGCCAGAGCGTCACCCGCGGCATCGAAGGCGATGAGCACGTCGAGGCGGGTGACCAGCAGGTTGAGGCGCTCGGCGAGCTCCCCGCGCAGCGGCGCCAGCTCGCGGTCCGCCTGCGCGGAGAGCCGGCCGGCGCCCAGGGCCCCACCGGCGAAGGCGAGGACCAGCAGCGCCAGCAGCACGGCGCCCATCGCCGGCAGTAGCAGCCAGACGCCGACCACGGAGACCGCAGCGACCAGCGCCGCGACGACCAGCGGCTGCACGACGCGCAGCGGCACGTCCTGCTGGGCGTCGACGTCCGCCACCACCCGGGAGACCAGGTCGCCACGGCGCACGCGGCCCAGCCCGTCCGGCGCGACCGGCACCAGGCGCTCGTAGACGCCCGCCCGGAGCTCCGCGAGCGCGCGGAAGGCGGCGTCGTGGCCGGTCAGCCGCTCGAGGTAGCGGAAGAAGGCCCGCGCCAGCGCGAAGGCCCGCACGCCCACGACGGCCATGGAGAGGAACAGGATCGGCGGCTGCTCGGCCGCGCGGACGATCAGCCAGGCGGAGCAGGCCAGCAGCGCCACGACGGCGGAGGAGGAGAGCAGCCCGAAGGACAGACCCGGCAGGAAGCGGCGCGGCCCGGGCATCGCGGCGCGGAGGACGTCGGAGCGGTTCACCTCGCGACCGCCTCCGCCGGCGCCAGGGCGATCACGGCGTCGGCCGCCGCGACGGTCGCGGGCCGGTGGCTGGCGACGACGACGATCGTCCCGCTCTCCGCCAGCGACCTGAGTCCGGCGAGCAGCGCCCGCTCGGACTCGTCGTCGAGGGCGGCGGTCGGCTCGTCCAGGGCCAGCACCGCGCTCCCGCGCTCGAGCAGGCGGTGCACGGCGCGGGCGACGGCGACGCGGGCGCTCTGCCCGCCCGAGAGGCCCGTCCCCTCGGCGTCGAGCCGGCGCTCGGGGTCCACGTCGACCGCGGCGATCGCCAGGGCCCGCCGCACGCGCTCGGGGTCCGGCGAGAGTGCTCCGAGCCCGACGGCGGAGGCGACGCTCCCCGGGAGCAGGTCGGGCCGCTGGCCCGCCCAGGCGAGCGTCGACCGCAGATCCGCGACCGGCGACCCGCCGAGCAGCAGCGTGCCCGAGAAGGGCACGAAGCCCGCGAGCGCGGCGAGCAGCGTCGACTTCCCGGACCCGCTGGGCCCGGTCACCACGGTGATCGACCCGACGGGGAACACCGCGTCGACAGGAGCGAGCGCCCGCCCGCGTCCGTCGTCGACCGCGAGACCCCGCAGCTCGAGCGCCCCCGTCGCCGCCGGAGCCGTCCCGCGAGCGGGCAGCGCCGCCGCGCGCTCGAGGACGGCGAAGGCGCGGTCCGCCGCCTGCACCCCGTCGGCCGCCGCATGGAACTCGGCACCGACCTGGCGCACCGGCAGGAACACGTCCGGCGCCAGTACCAGGACGAACAGCCCGACGGCCAGCCCCAGCGAGCCGTCGACGAGCCGCAGCCCGACCGAGACGGCGACCAGTGCGACCGAGAGCGAGCCGGCGAGCTCCAGCACGAAGCCGCTGACGAAGGTCACCCGCAGCACCTTCATCGTGTGCACGCGGTAGTCCTCGGTCAGCGCGCGGATCCGCGTCGCCTGCCGCTCGGCCCGCCCGAAGATCTTGAGCGTCGCGAGTCCGCCGACGGTGTCGACGAAGCCGGACGCGAGCGCCTGCAGCCGCTCCCACTGCCGCGCCTGCACGGCCTGGGTCGCCCAGCCGATCAGCACCATGAACACCGGGATGAGCGGCAGGGTCACCACCAGGAACACCGCGCTGAGCGGATCGGCGAGGAAGACCACGAGTGTCAGGAGCGGCGTCGCCACCGCGGTGGCGATCAGCTGCGGGAGGTAGCGGGCGAAGTAGCCGTCGAGGGAGTCCAGTCCGCCGCCCAGCAGCGCGACGACCCCGCCCGAGCCCCCTTCGGAGCGGCCCGCCGGGCCGAGCTCGACCAGTGCGGCGAGGACCGCCTGCCGCAGCTGCGCCTTCGCTCCTGCTCCTCCGCGCACAGCGTTCACCTCGGTCGCCCAGGCGAGAGCCGCCCGCGCCGCGACGACCGCGAGCAGGGCGGCCAGCAGCGGCGCGAGATCGTCGGCGCTCCTCCCGTCGACCGCACCGGCCACCAGCTGCGCCACGAGCCACGCGAAGGCGACGATCGCCAGGGTCCTCGCCAGCGCGAGCACCCCGCCGAGCAGGAGGAACACGCGGGCCGCCCGGGCGTAGCGGAGCAGGCGCGGATCGAGGGGCTTCACGTCAGTGGGCGTCGACCGGGATGTGCGCGCGGCTGATGCGCTTGCGGAAGATCCAGTAGGTCCAGGCCTGGTAGCCGACGATGAGCGGCACGAACACCAGGGCGGTCCAACTCATGACCGTCAGCGTATAGGGCGTGCTGGAGGCGTTCTCGATCGTCAGCCCGTAGGCGGGGACGTTCGAGGCCGGCATCACCGCGGGGAACAGCGTCGCGAAGAGGGCGAGCACGGCGAGCGCGATGGTGCCGGCCAGCAGCGCGAAGGCGCGTCCCTCCCGGCCCCGCGTGATCGCGAGCCAGCCGCCGACGAGGGTCGCGGCCGCGCCCGCCGAGAGCGCCCAGGAGGCGGTGCTCCCCTGGCCGAGGTTGGTCCAGGCCAGGAAGACCGCGGCGACGACCACGGTGAGCAGCCCCGCACGGGTCGCCAGGCGGCGCGCACGCTCGCGGATCTCCCCCTCCGTCTTCAGGGCGACGAAGACGACTCCGTGCGTGAAGAAGAGCAGGAGGGTCGTCGCTCCGCCCAGCAGGGCGTAGGGGTTCAGCAGGTCCAGGACGGTGCCGGTGAAGTTGTGGTCGGCGTCCATCGGGACGCCCTGCACGATGTTCGCGAAGGCCACGCCCCAGAGGAAGGCGGGCACCGCGGAGCCGACGACGATCATCGTGTCGAAGCGCCGCTTCCACTGCGCCTCCGGACGCTGGTGACGGTACTCGAACGAGACGCCGCGGGCGATCAGCGCGAGCAGGATGAGCAGAAGCGGCAGGTAGAACCCGCTGAAGAGCGTGGCGTACCACTCCGGGAACGCGGCGAACAGGGCGGCGCCGGCGACGATCACCCACGTCTCGTTGAGGTCCCACACCGGGCCGATCGTGTTGATCAGCACGCGGCGGTCGGTGTCGTCGCGCCCGAGGAACGGGAGCGACATGCCGACGCCGAAGTCGAACCCGTCGAGGACGAAGTAGCCGATGAAGAAGAACGCGACGATCCAGAACCAGAGAACGGCGAGATCCATGAGGGGTGCCTCCTAGTAGACGGTGCCGACGAGCTGCGGGCGACCGCTTTCCTCGTCGACATCGGGAGCGTCGTCGGGGCCGGCCTGCGCGGCCCGCTTGATCAGGCGGAACTCGACCACGGCGAGCGTGCCGTAGATCGCGGTGAAGGCGAGCAGCGAGATCAGGACCTCGAGGCCGCTCACTCCGGGCGAGACTCCGTCGGCGGTCTTCAGCAGTCCGAACACGAGCCACGGCTGGCGGCCCATCTCGGTGAAGACCCAGCCCACGATCATCGCCATCAGCGGCAGCGGGGCGGCCCAGATCGCGACCTTCCACATCCACTGCTTCGGCTCGCGGCCCTTCCGGGTGAACCAGAGGCCGGCCGCGGCCACGCCGATGGCCAGGACGCCGAGCGCCATCATCCAGCGGAACGACCAGTAGGTGACCCAGATGATCGGCGTGTAGTCGCCGGGTCCGTAGACCTGGGTGTACTGGGCCTGGAGGTCGTTGATGCCCTCGACCGTGCCGGTGAAGGTGTGCGTCGAGAGGAAGGAGAGCAGGTAGGGGATGCGGATCGAGAACAGCTCGCTCGAGCCGTCCGGCGTGCCCCAGGTGAAGACGGAGAAGGAGGCGTCGACGCCTGTGGAGGTCCTGTAGAGCGCCTCCGCGGCCGCCATCTTCATCGGCTGCGTGTCGACCATCGCGAGGCCCAGCGAGTCGCCGGTGAACAGGGTCAGGCCGCCGCTGACGAGCATCATCCAGGCGCCGAACCTCAGCGCGGGGCGCATGGTCTCGAGGTGCTGGTTCCGGGAGAGGTGGTAGGCCGCGACGCTGATGATGACGGCGGCCGAGACCATGAAGCAGGCGAAGATCGTGTGCGGGAACGCGGCGAGAGCGACCTTGTTGGTGAGGAGCGCCCAGATGTCGGTGAGCTCCGCGCGGCCCTTGGTCTCGTTGATGCGGAAGCCGACCGGGTTCTGCATGAACGCGTTCGCGGCGATGATGAAGTAGGCCGAGAGCGTGGTGCCGAGCGTGGTCAGCCAGATGGTGGCCAGGTGCAGCTTCTCGGGCAGCTTGTCCCAGCCGAAGATCCAGAGGCCGATGAAGGTCGCCTCGAGGAAGAAGGCGAGCAGGCCCTCGAACGCCAGCGGGGCCCCGAAGACGTCGCCGACGAAGCGAGAGTAGTCGCTCCAGTTCATCCCGAACTGGAACTCCTGGACGATCCCGGTCACGACGCCCATCGCGAAGTTGATCAGGAAGAGCTTCCCGAAGAACTTCGTCAGCTGCAGGTAGTGCACCTTCCCGGTGCGCACCCAGCAGGTCTGGAAGATCGCGACGGTGAGCGCCATGCCGATCGTGAGCGGCACGAACAGGAAGTGGTAGATCGTCGTCAGACCGAACTGCCATCTCGACAGCAGGAGCGGGTCCAGGAGTTCGTTCACAGCTCCGAGAGTAGGTCGGCGGAAGGGGTCCGACGGCCTCCGATCCCAGTACTGGGGCGGATGTGCGGCCTTCCGCGAGCTCCTGGCGGCACCCTTTCCGGGGTGGCCCCGGACGCCCCTCCGAGCGCTCCAGCCGACCGGTCGCTCGACGTCGAGACAGTCCCTCTCGACGTCGAGGGAGTCCCCCGCGCGGCGACTGCCGAGCGGGGCTCGCCTCCGTCGGACCCGCCGCCGGCGACCTCTCGACGCCGAGCGATCAGGCGGGCGACGGAGCGCTGAGACTTCCTCTCACGGGCCTTCAGCGGATTCCCAGGCGCACATCCGCGAGATCGGCTCTGGGAATCCGTTCACTGCGCGACGCCATCGACGGACTCGCCCGGTGAAGAGACTCCCGGAGCCGATGCCGATGTGCCGTCGGCGGGCGCCCCGCGGTCAGCCGGCGTCGACGCGCGAGCGGGAGCCGGAGAACCAGGCGGGCGCCTGGAAGCCGTACTTCAGCACGGGCAGGTCGCGGGTGAGGCGCCAGTAACCCAGCGCCGCCGCGACGCCGATCCCGCAGACCAGGAGCGGCGCGACCGGTCCGATGACGTCGAGCCAGCGCTCTCCGTCGAAGAGCAGCAGGGCACTCGTGGCGAGCGAGACGAAGAGGACGTGCACCACGTACACCGGGAGCGTGTTGCGGCCGATGAAGGTGATCCAGCCCGCGCCGCGCCGGTTCGAGAGGAAGCGGGCGACCACGAGCCCGGCGAGGACCGCCAGCACGCTCACCAGGACCAGCCCGATCGTCAGCAGCGGGAAGCGGGCGCGGACGGCGAGGATCACGCCGGCGAGCACGAGGAACAGCACGCCGAAGCCGACTCCGCTGAGGATCCCGCGGCGCTCCACGAACGCGATCACCGCGTTCCGCAGGTAGAGGCCGAGCAGGAAGAACATCAGGTAGCGGGCCATGCCGTCCCAGGCGATGTTCCCGGTGCCCTCGGAGGTGCTGGAGCGGACGGCGTACCAGACCACGGCGATCGCGGTCGCGATGCCGATCTGCACCCGCCAGTCGATCCGGCCTTGCGCGAGCTTGGCGGCCACGAAGAAGATCGTGAGCGCGTAGAGGAACCAGAGCCCGTTGTGCGGCATCACCGGCTGGAGGAGCAGCGCGAGCGGGTCGGACTCGTCGGTGCCGCCCGGGTTGGGCACCACCAGGAAGAAGAGGAACCGCACCACGGACCAGAGCAGGAAGGCCCAGACCAGCAGGCTCAGCCGCGAACGCCAGAGCTCCGGCCACGACCGGGTGAGCACGGAGCCGGCGAACAGCCCCGAGGCGAGGAAGAACAGCGGCATCCGGAAGGTGATGAGGAGGAGGTTGATCTCGTTCCACGAGTCGGGGGCGATCCCGGCCGTCGTGGTCCACTGTACGGAGTGGGCCAGGGCGACCAGGATGATCGCGATGCCCTTCGCCGTGTCCACCCAGGTGATGCGTGCGCGTGCCATGAGTCCTCGTCGTGATCGTCCATCGGAAGTCGGCCGGCGGCGACGATGACGATGGCGATGTGCAAGTGTTGCACGGCTGTGCATCCTCTGTGATGTTCTGCGCGGATCCGATCACGGCGATCCGGTGACGGAGAGACGGCCACCGGGTGCGCGGGTCCTCGGACGGCCTCCTCGTGGACGACGCGCCCCCGCCGATGCCCGAGGATCGAGCCATGACTCGAGCGACGCCCTCCGGCTCCGCCCCCGGCCCCCGCCGCATCCGCCTCCGCCTCCTGGTCGCGCTGCTGGTGCTCGCGCTGGTCCTCGCCGGCGCGGGCATCGCCCTCTCGCTCGCCTCGCGGAGCGGAGGCGCGGGCGCTCCGGCCGCGAGCTCCCCCGACCCCGGCCCGACCTCCTCCGTCGACATGGCCGAGCGCGTCGCCGGTCTCGAGAAGCGCTTCGCCGCCGGGTTCCCGCAGCACAGCATCGTCCTCACGGGCAGCTCCACGATCGGCCGCTGGACGACCTCCAAGGAGGACCTGCGCCCGCTCGAGACCTACAACATCGGGATCGGCGGCACGACCGTCGCCGATCACCTCGCGTGGCTGGACCGCATGGTCGCCCCCTTCGATCCCCGCGCCGTGATCGTGTACGTGGGAGCGAACGACATCAGCGGCGAGGAGGGCTCGCGCACCGGCGCCCAGACCGCCGGCGCCGTCGTCGAGTACCTCCAGCGCGTGGAGGAGGTCGCCCCCGACGCCGAGCTGTTCTACGTCGAGATCGCGGAGACGCCCGCCCGCGCCTCCGTCGGCGCCGAGGTCCGCGCCGCCAACACCGCGGTCAGCGCCTACGCCGAGACGGACGACCGCGTCACCTTCGTCCCCACCGCCGACGCGCTCGTCACCTCCGACGGCTCTGTCGACCCCTCCCTCTTCGTCGACGACGGCCTGCACTTCGACGAGGCCGGCTACGCCCGGTTCTCGGAGGCGGTCCGCGCGGTGGTCCTGCCCGCTCTGGAGTGAGCCGGCGGGCCGCCGCACAGCAGCCCCGCGCGACGTGAGCGGCCCGGGGACACAGGGTCCGGAGCCCCCAGTGTTGACCCTGAAGGGGGACACGGCCCCTCCGTCGCGCGCGCCTATCCTGGCCCCGCGTCATCGCCGACAGCGCCCTCTGCACCGCCGCAGACCGCCGCTCGCTCAGCAGCGCCGACCGTCTCGGAGTCACCGATGCCCCGCTCGAGGATCCGCCCCCGTGGTCTCGCCCTGCTCACCGTCCTGGCGATCACGGCCGCCGCGCTCGTCGCCGGGCCCGCGGGTCCGGCGTCCGCCGCTCCCGTCGTGCCCGCCGGCTTCACCGACTCGCGGGTGGCGGCCGTCCCCGCGCCGACCGCCCTCGCCTTCACGACCGACGGGCGCACCCTCGTCTCCTCGCAGACCGGCGCGATCCGGGTGATCCGCGCCGGCGGCCTGGTCGCCACCCCGGCCCTCGACCTGCGCTCGAAGGTCTGCGCCAACGGCGAGCGCGGCGTGCTCGGCCTCGCGGTCGACCCGGCACCGGGCTCGCGCACCGTCGTCGTCTACTACACCGCGAAGGGCTCCGACTCCTCCTGCCCGACCAACGCCGGCGGCACGGTGAACCCCGCGGGAGCCCCGCGCAACCGCGTCTCCTCGTTCCAGCTCGGCACCGACGACCGCATCGACCCGGCCTCCGAGCGCGTCCTCCTCGACGGCATCTACTCCCCCGCGAGCAACCACAACGGCGGCGACCTCGCCATCGGCAAGGACGGCCTGCTCTACGTCAGCGTCGGCGACGGCGGCTGCGACTACCGCGGCGGAGTCGGCTCGCCGGGCGGCAGCGGCTGCGGCGGCCGGAACGACGCCGCCCGCGACCCGAACATCCTGAACGGCAAGATCCTCCGGATCACCCTCACCGGCGGCGTCCCGGCCGGCAACCCCTACCTGGGCACCGGGACCGCCTCCTGCCGGCTCGCCCCGGCCGCCGCGGGCGTGCGCTGCCGCGAGACCTTCGCGAGCGGCCTGCGCAATCCGTTCCGGATGGCCTTCGACCCGAACGCGACCGGCACCGTCTTCCGCATCAACGACGTGGGCCAGGACGCCTGGGAGGAGATCGACCAGGGCGTCGCCGGCGCCGACTACGGCTGGAACACCCGTGAGGGCCACTGCGCGAAGACCGGCTCGGCCTCGAACTGCGGAGCCGCGGCGCCCGCCGGTCTCACCGACCCGGTCCACGACTACGCGCACAGCAGCGGCTGCGCCTCGATCACGGGCGGCGCCTACGTCCCCCGCGGCGTCTGGCCGGCCGCCTACGACGGCGCGTACCTCTTCGGCGACTACGTGTGCGGGAAGATCCGGACCCTCGGCCGCACCGGCGCGGCCGGCGACCTCGTGACCGGCCTCGGCGGCAGCAGCGCCGTCGCCATGGCCTTCGGTCCCTCGCGCGGGACCCAGGACCTCTTCTACACCAGCTACGCGAACGGCGGCGAGGTCCGGCGCCTCGCCTACACCGCCGCGGCGAACCGCGCCCCGACCGCGACCCTCACCGCCGCCCCCTCCTCCGGCGCGGCTCCTCTCGCCGCGCGGCTGAACGGCTCGGGCAGCAGCGACCCGGAGGGCGGTGCCCTGACCTACCTGTGGTCGTTCGGCGACGGCACCCCCGACCGCATCACGACCGGCCCGACCTTCACCCACAGCTACGCCGCCGGCAGCTGGACCGCGTCCCTCCGCGTCCGCGATCCGAAGGGAGCCGTCTCCGCACCCGCGACGACGAGGATCACCTCGGGCGACAGTGCCCCGACGGTGAGCATCACCGCACCCGCCGACGGAGGGGTGTTCGTGACGGGCCGGAGCTACGGCCTCCGCGCCACGGCGACCGACGCCGAGGACGGCGTCCTGCCCGCCTCGGCGCTCACCTGGACCGTCCAGCGCCGCCACGCTCAGCACACGCATCCCTTCCTCGGGCCGCTGACGGGGAACGACCTCTCCTTCGTCGCCCCCGGCCCGGAGGACCTCGCCGCCGCCGCGGACAGCGACCTCCTGATCAGCGTCACGGCGACGGACTCGAGCGGAGTGTCGACGACGGCGACGCGGACGTTCTCCCCGCAGAAGGTCTCCGTCACCCTGGCCACCGCTCCCGCCGGCCGGACGGTCGTCGTCAACGGCACCGAGGTCGCCGGAGGCACGACCGTCGTCTCGTGGGCGGGCTCGGCCCTCCAGCTGGAGGTCCCGGACCAGACCGACGCGTCGGGCACGGCCTACCGGTTCTCGTCCTGGTCGGACGGCGGCGCCGCCTCGCACAGCGTCGTCACTCCCGGGAGCAGCACCACGCTGACGGCGACCCTCGTCGCCGCCGGGCTCCCCGGCGCGCCGACCACGGTCACCGCCACGGCGGGCTCGGACGGCACGGCGACGCTCGCGTGGTCGCCCCCCGCGGGGACCGGTGGCTCGGCGGTCACCGGCTACCGGGTGTCGCGCGACGGGTCCGACACGAGCGGAGCCGGAGCCTGGAGCGCCGTGGTCGCCGCGACCAAGCGCTCGCAGACCTTCACGAAGCTGGTCCCGGGCCGCAGCTACACCCTCTCGGTGCAGGCGGTCACGGCGAACGGCACCGGCCCGGCGGCCTCTGCGCTCGTCGCCGTCCCCTGACCGCTCGGCGTCCACCGGCATCCCGGGCGCAGCCCTGCCGCCGCCCAGCCGTGCGCCCCTACGATCGAGCCATGCCGAGCATCCGGAGCCGCCGTCGGCCCCAGCCCCCGATCGAGTCCCCGGCGGGCGGGGGCGCCCGGTGAACGACACCCTCACCGGGATCCTGGACTTCGTCGTCAGCGTCCCCCCGGTCTGGCGGACGCTCCTCGCCGGACTCGCGATCTTCTTCGAGACCACGATCCTGGCGGGCCTCGTCGTCCCCGGCGACACGATCGTGATCGTCAGCGCGACCGGCGTGACCAGCCCGCTGCAGTTCGCGGCGCTGGCCGTCACGGTCGTCATCGGCGCCCTCTGCGGCGAGTCCGTCGGCTTCTACCTCGGCCGCTGGTTCGGGCCGCGGATCCGCGCGTCGCGCCTGGGACGCCGGCTCGGCGAGAAGAACTGGCTGAAGGCCGAGCGCTACCTCGCGCGGCGCGGCGGGTTCGCCGTGTTCCTCTCGCGCTTCCTGCCGGTGCTGCACTCGCTGATCCCGCTGACGGTGGGGATGAGCGGGATGCGCTATCGGACCTTCATGGCCTGGACGATCCCGGCGTGCGTGCTCTGGTCGTCCGCCTACGTCGGCGTCGGCGCGGCCGCGGCGGGCAGCTACCGGGAGCTCTCGGAGAGCCTGCACGGCGCCGGCTACGTCTTCGTGGGCGTCATCGTCGTCTTCGCCCTGCTCGTGCTCCTCGGGAAGAAGCTCCTGAACAGAGCGGAGGCGCGTCACCTCGACGAGTGACGCGCCTCCGGGCGTGGATCCGGGGAGGATCAGTCGACGAGACCCGCCGACTTCAGCCACTCGCCCGCGATCGCGGACGCGGACTTCTGCTCGTTGACGCTCTCGGAGTTGAGGGCGACGAGGTCGTCCGCCGTGAGCTTCGCGCTGACCGCGTTCAGCACCTCGGCCGCGTCGTCCGTGATCTTGCTCGAGACGATCGGCACGACGTTGTCGGCCACGAACAGTCCGTACGGGTCCTCGAGAGCGACGAGGTCGTTCTTCTGGATGTTCGGGTCGGCCGTGTAGACGTTCGCCAGCTGGATCTGGTCGCTGGTGAGCGCGTCGACGGTGGTCGATCCGCCGCTGTCCTCGATCGCCTGGAAGGTGGTCGTGATGCCGTACTTCGACTGCAGGGTGTCGGGCCCGTAGGGGCGCGTCTGCAGCTCGGAGTTGCCGCCGACCACGATCGGGTCGGTGACGTTCTTGAGCGACGCGATGTCGGTCAGGTCCCACTTGTCGGCGAAGGCCTGGGTGACGGTGTACGAGTTCTGGTCGCTGGCCTCAGCGGCGTCGAGGGCGCGGAGGCCGTCGGGCAGCGCGTCGCCGAGCGCGGAGTACACGTCGTCGGCGGTGGTGGCCGTCGCGTCGGGCTCGAGCGCCTGCAGGAGGCTGCCGTCGTACTCCGGGAAGACGTCGATGGATCCGCTCTCGATCTCGGGCAGGTAGATCTCGCGCTGGCCGATGCGCAGCTGGCGGTCGACGGTGAAGCCGTCGTTCTCCAGCGCCTGCGCGTAGATCTCGGCGAGGATCTCGTTCGAGTAGTAGTCCTGCGAGCCGACCACGATGGTCTCGCTGCCCGCAGTCGCACCCGATCCCTCATCGAGCGGATCGCTCGAGGAACACCCTGCCAGTGCCACGACGGCACCGACCGCGAGTGCGCTGAGCGCGACACGGCCCTTCGTGAAATGTGCTGTGAACATTGCTATTTCCCTTCTTCGATGGGGATTCCCATCACCGCGCGTCGTCGGGGCGACGAAGCGCGGGAACCTGTGCGGCCGGCGGTGCCGGCCAGGCCGAGCACGACTCCGCGCGGCACGGCGAGCCGCTGGAGGAGGGCGAACAGGACCTCGCTGAGGAGCGTCAGCACGATCACCAGGATCGAGCCGGCGAGCATCTGCGGGTAGTCCCCCGACTTCACTCCGCGGAAGATGTACTGCCCGAGGCCGCCGGCGCCGATGTAGTCGGCGAGCGTGGCGGTCGCGATGATCTGCAGCGCCGCCGAGCGGAGCCCGCCGATCAGCAGCGGCAGCCCCAGCGGGATCTCGACCTTCGTCAGGATCTGCCACTCGGTCATGCCCATCGAGCGCGCCGCGTCGACCGTGCGGCGGTCGACCGCCTCGAGCCCGGAGTACGCGCCGGCGAGCACCGACGGGATCGCGAGCACGACGAGGGCGATCACCGGAGCGCCGAGGCCGAGCCCCAGGCTCATCGCCGCGAGGACGAGCACGCCCAGTGTCGGCAGGGCGCGCAGGCCGCCTGCGACCGGCACGGCGATGCCCTTGCCGCGCCCGGTGTGCCCGATCAGGTAGCCGATCGGGATCGCGATCGCGGCCGCGATCACGAGCACCAGCAGGCTGATGCCGACGTGCTGGGCGACACGGGTCGGGATCGCGTAGACCCCGGTCCAGTGCGCGGGGTCGGCGATCCAGGCGAAGGCCTCGGCGATGAGGTTCACGACGTCACCGCCCTCTCGACCGCGACCGGTCTGCGCGAGCGGCGCGTGCGGTCCAGAGCCGTCCAGGGCATGAGGAGACGGCCGATCAGCACCAGCAGTCCGTCGAGCACCAGCGCGAGGACGATCGTCAGGACGATGCCCGTGACGATCTCACCGGTGATGCCGCGCTGGAAGCCGTCGGTGAAGAGCAGGCCGAGGCTCTGGATCCCGAGCACCGCGCCGACCGTCACCAGGCTGACCGTGCTGACCGTGACCACGCGCAGGCCCGAGAGCAGGACCGGACCGGCCAGCGGGAACTCGACCCGCCAGAAGCGCGCCCAGCCGGAGTAGCCCATCGCGGTCGCCGACTGGCGGACGTCGTCCGACACCGCGCCCAGTGCGTCCGAGGTGGTGCGGACCATCAGCGCGACGCCGTAGAGGGTGAGGCCCGTGATCACGTTGGCGGTCGAGCGGAGCGGGATGCCCAGCAGGACCGGCAGCAGGATGAACATGGCCAGCGAGGGGATGGCGTAGAGCACGCCGAGCCCTGTCAGCAGGGTGCCGCGGCTCCAGCGGTAGCGGTTCGCGAACCAGCCGAACGGCAGCGAGACGAGGAAGCTGAGCAGGATCGGCGGGACCGACAGGGCCAGGTGCGCCAGCAGGTTCGCGACGATCGCGTCCGTGTTGTTGACGACCCAGTTCACGCGGCGGGGCCGTCCTGCGCGCGCAGCACTCCGGTCGGGCGCCCGTCGCCGTCGACCACGATGCGGGCGCCGTCGCGCTCCTCGATCCGGAGCGAGCGCTTGCCGCGGTCGGCACCGACGAAGCCGGCGACGAACTCGCTCGCGGGGTTCGCCAGGATCTCGGCGGGCGAGCCCTTCTGCGCGATCCGGCCGCCCTTCTCGAGGATGACGACCTGGTCGCCGAGGAGGAACGCCTCGTCGATGTCGTGGGTGACGAAGACCACGGTCTTGTCGAGCTCGTCCTGGAGCCGCAGGGTCTCGCGCTGCAGGTCGGCGCGCACGAGAGGGTCGACCGCGCCGAACGGCTCGTCCATCAGCAGGATGTTCGGGTCGACCGCCAGGCCGCGCGCCACACCGACGCGCTGCTGCTGGCCGCCTGAGAGCTGGCTGGGGTACCGGGCGGCGAGCGCACGGTCCAGTCCGACCGTGTCCATCAGCTCGAGCGCGCGGGCGTGCGCCTGCTTCTTGGCGACCCCGTTCAGCCTCGGCACGGTCGCGATGTTGTCGATGACCTTGCGGTGCGGCAGGAGGCCGGAGTTCTGCATCACGTAGCCGATGCGGCGGCGGAGCGCGACGGCGGGCAGGGACGAGATGTCCTCGCCGTCGATCTCGATGGTGCCGGAGGTCGGCTCGATCATCCGGTTGATCATGCGGAGGATCGTGGTCTTCCCGCAGCCGGAGGAGCCGACGAAGACCGTCGTCTGCCGGGAGGGCAGCACGAGCGAGAAGTCGTCGACCGCCCGCGTGCCGTCCGGGTACTGCTTGCTGACGTTGCGGAACTCGATCACGAGGCCGCCCGCCGTCCGGCGGTGTGCGCGCCGATCTGTCCCTGGTCCACGACTGTGCCCGCTCTCGCTCCGCGCGTCCGGCCGTTGCACGGCCCGCGGCCCCGAACGGGGCCAGGCGGCAAGGAAAACACCAATAGCAGCCGCCTGCCAACCCGGACCGCGAAGTGTTGCGGGATGTTCCGAGAGCGACTAGGGCCTTGACAGCCCGGGCGCGTCAGGACTCCTCGACCGCTCCGTAGTGCGAGGTCATGTAGTGGCGCAGCAGTGAGCGGCTCTCGTCGATGAAGCGCTGGTCGCCGTTGGGGTCGATGAGGAACGCGCGCGTGAGCAGCGCGTCCGCGACCTCGATGGTCACCTCGAGGCGGAAGGACAGCTGCGCGCCGCCCGGGAGGCCGTACTCGGACGCGAGGATCTCGGCGAAGCGGCGGGCGAAGAAGCCGGCCTCGAACGCCTCGCCCGCGACCTCGGGGGCGTGGATCGTGTCGACGAAGCGGATGGAGCGGAAGCCCGGCTCGTTGCGGTGCATCTCGCAGAAGGCGTCGATCGCGCAGTCGACCGCGCCCCACCAGTTGCCCGGGTGGGTGTCGCGGATCTCGGTGATGACGCGGCGGCGGAAGCGCTCGAGGGCCCGCTCGCGCAGCGCCTGGAGGACGGCGATGCGGTCCGGGAAGTAGCGGTAGACCGTGCCGATCGCGGCTCCCGCGCGCTCGGCGACCATCGCCGTGGTCAGGCGGTCGAAGCCGACCTCGTCGACGACGGCGGCCGCCGCGTCGAGCAGCGAGGCGAGACGGGCGGCGCTGCGCACCTGCACCGGCTCGTTGCGGACCTGGGACGATTCACCGAACGGTCGATCGACGAGGTTTCCAAGAGGCACGGCGGGCTCCTTCGGTCGTGGTTCCTACAATCGTACGCACGGCGACCGCCGGTCGGGGTCGTCTCATCGAAAGTCCCTCGTGTTTCGCGCCCCCGGAAGGGCGACGGCTCCGCGGGTCCGATACACCCGGGAGAAACCATGTGCGGACGCTTCGTCCTCTCGCAGACCACCGCCGACCTGGTGGCGCTCTTCGACATCGACGGGCCGGGCGCCGACCTTCCGGAGCCGTCCTGGAACATCGCGCCGACCCAGCGGATCGCCGTCGTCGCGGAGTCGATGAAGGGGGTCGAGGAGGGCAGCCCGCCGCGGCGCCGGCTCGCCGGAGCCCGCTGGGGCCTGGTGCCCCGCTCCGCCGCCGACCCGTCCGCGGGGCCGCCGCTGTTCAACGCGCGGATCGAGTCCGTCGCCGAGAAGCCGTCGTTCCGCGAGTCCTACGCCTCCCGGCGCGCGATCGTGCCCGCCTCGGGCTGGTACGAGTGGCGGGTCGGCGCGGACGGGGCGAAGGCACCCGTCTACGTCTCGCCGGGCGAGGGCTCGCTCCTCCTGTTCGCCGGTCTCTACGAGTGGTGGCGCTCGGCCCAGCCGGGCTCTCCGTGGCTGCTCTCGGCGACGGTCCTCACCCGCCCCTCCGCCGGGCCGCTCGCCGAGGTGCACGAGCGGATGCCCGTGCTGCTGCAGCCGGAGCTGATCGAGGACTGGCTGGACCCGGCGTCCCCCGGGGACGGCGAGCTGCTGCGCGCGGCCGCCGAGGGCGCGGCCGAGCTGGCCGAGGAGCTCGAGGTGCACGGCGTCGGCGCGGCCGTGGGCTCCGTCTCGGCGAACGGCCCCGAGCTGATCGAGCCCACCGGAGCCTGACGATCGCGTGAGAGCGCGATCCGCGGTCCGGCATCCGGTCTGACAGACTGGGCGGATGCCGCTGACGCCCGAGAGCAAGCCCCTGAGCGCAGGCAAGGCGGAGGTCATGCACCGCGCCGCCCGCCTCGAGGACCGACTCCACTCCTTCCGGATGAGGCGCGTGAAGCGCAAGGGCTACGTCCCGAGGGTCATCCCCTACACCGGCTACGGCTCGACGACGCAGCTGCGCGTCCTGGCCCGCGTCCTCTACACGCGGCCGACCCCTCCCGGGGTCGAGGAGGTCCGCCCCGTCGAGGGCGTGCGCGGCTGGCGGAGCTTCACCAGCGTCTTCGTGAGCGGGGCCGTCGTGACCGTCGAGGCCGACGGGCAGACCCACCGGGTGACGGCCGACCGCGGCGGAGTCGTCGACGCGGACCTCCCGATCACGCTCGAGCCCGGCTGGCACACCATCACCTTCTCGACCGCGGGCTCGAAGCCCGTCGAGGCGCCCGTCTTCATCGTGCGTCCGGAGTCGCGGCTGGGCGTCGTGTCGGACGTGGACGACACGGTGATGGTCACCGCGCTCCCCCGCCCCTTCGTCGCCGCCTGGAACACCTTCGTGCTCGACGAGCACGCCCGGATGCCCACGCCCGGCATGGCGGTCTTCCTCGACCGCTTCGCCCGGCAGTACGAGGGCTCCCCGGTCATCTACCTCTCCACCGGCGCGTGGAACGTCGCCCCGGCGCTCACCCGCTTCCTGTCGCGGCACCTGTACCCGGCCGGAGCGCTCCTCCTGACCGACTGGGGCCCGACGCACGACCGCTGGTTCCGCAGCGGCAAGCAGCACAAGGAGATGAACCTCCGCCGACTCGCGGCCGAGTTCCCGGACGTGCGCTGGCTGCTGGTCGGCGACGACGGGCAGCACGACGAGGAGATCTACTCCGACTTCGCGGACGAGCACCCCGACAAGGTCGCGGCGATCGCGATCCGCCAGCTCTCCACAGGCGAGGCGGTGCTCGCGGGAGGCCGCTCCAAGGCCGAGGACCGCTCCCTGACCAGCGGCACGACCTGGGTCTTCGCGCCCGACGGCGCGGGCATCTCCGAGCAGCTGACGGAGCTCGGCATCCTCTGATCCCGGACCGGCTCCGGGAACGACGGAGCCGTCCGCTCCCCGGGGGGAGGGACGGCTCCGGTCGATCGGCTCGGACTACGCCTGGTGGGCGGCCTGCAGGTCGAGGGTGATGGTGACCTTCTCGCCGATGAGCACGCCACCGGTCTCGAGGGCCGCGTTGTAGGTCAGACCGAAGTCGGTGCGGTCGATGGTGGCCTTGGCGGTGAGGCCGGCCTTGTAGTTGCCGTAGGGGTCGGTGCCGAAGCCGCCGAACTCCACCTCGAAGGTGACGGGCTTGGTGGTGCCCTTGATGGTGAGCTCGCCGTCGACGAGGAAGTCGTCGCCGTTCGGGCGGACGGCGGTCGAGACGAAGTGGATCTCCGGGTACTGCTCGGCCTCGAAGAAGTCGCCGGTGCGGAGGTGGCCGTCGCGGTTGGGCTCGTTGGTGTTGACGGAGGCGACCTCGGCGGTGGCCTCGACCTTGGAGTCGAGCGGGTTCTCGCCGGTGGTGAACGTGGCGGTGAAGCGCTCGAACTTGCCCTTGACCTTGCTGATCATCAGGTGGCGGACGCTGAACGCGACCTCGCTGTGGGTGGGGTCGATGACCCAGGTGCCGGCCTTGTAGCCGGGGATGGTGACGGTGTCGGTCATGGTTTCTCCTCGAGTGTGACGGTCGTCGCGGGGAGAGCGTCCCCGTCCGATGTATGCAAGCGCATCGACGTCGATCAGTATTCCATGTAGCGACAACTATTTCATCCACGTTCCGTCGAAGGATCGGCGGACACCGCGTGAACACGGAGCGCCGCACCCCGGACGGGGGTCGGAGACGCTCCCCGAGCAGTCGTCAGCGGTCGGCGGGAGCCGGGTTGCGGATGCCGAGGAGGGAGACGACGCCGCCGGCGACCAGGAGGGCGGAGGTCGCGACGGCGGCACGGGAGAAGCCCTCGACGTCGAGCGAGTCGCCGACCACGAGCGAGGTCGCGGCGATGGCGACCAGCCCCGCGATGCGCGAGACGGCGTTGTTCACGGCGGAGCCGACTCCGCTGTGCCCGTCCTCCACCGCGCCGAGGATCGTCGAGGTCAGCGGAGCGACCGTCACCGCGAGGCCGAAGCCGAAGAGGAGGATCCCCGGCAGCAGCTGGGTGGCGTAGTCGGCGCCCTCGTCGACGAAGGAGAGCAGGAGGAACCCGGCCGCGGCGATCAGCGGTCCGACGCCCATGAAGAGCCGCGGGCCGAACCGCGCCGACAGCGACCCGGAGACCTGCGAGAGCAGGAGCAGCAGGATCGTCGGCGGGAGCGTCGCGAGCCCGGCCAGGGTCGCCGAGAAGCCCAGGGTCTGCTGCAGGAACAGGCCCAGCGCGAAGAAGCCGAAGGAGAGCGCGCCGTAGACGAACGCCGTCGAGACGTTGCCGACGGTGAAGTTCCGCGACGCGAAGAGCGACAGCGGCAGCATCGGATGCGCCGCTCGCCGCTCCCACACGACGAACGCGACGAGGGCGGCGACTCCCCCGATCAGGGCGGTCAGCACGAGCGGATGCTGGATCCCGAGCCGCTCCTGCTCGATCAGCGCGAACACCGGCCCTCCCAGGCCGATCACCCCGAGCACGGCGCCGACGCCGTCGATCGGCACCCGGGTCCCCGAGTCGACCGCGCCGAGCCTGCCCAGCAGGACCAGCGTCACCGCGATCGGCAGCAGGTTGAGCGCGAAGACGTACCGCCACGAGCCCGCGTCCACCAGCAGGCCGCCGAGCACGGGGCCGGCGATCGTCGCCGTGCCGGTCCAGGCCGTCCACGCGCCGATGGTCCGGGCCTGCGCGGCGCCGTGGACGGTCGCGATGATGAGGGCGAGCGAGCTGGGCACGAGGATCGCGCCGGCGGCGCCCTGGAGCATCCGCGCCACGATGAGGACCTCGGCGGTGGGGGCCAGCGCGCACAGCAGCGAGGTGACACCGAAGCCGATCAGGCCGATGGTCATGCTGCGGGCCCGGCCGATGCGGTCGGCGAGCGAGCCGGCCACGAGGATCAGCGCGCCGAGCGTGATCAGGTACCCGTCGACCACCCACTGCTGCACCGCGAGCCCGCCGCCGAGCTCGCGGGTGATGGCGGGCAGGGCGACGTTGACGACGGTGCCGTCGAGGAAGGCGACGAAGGAGGCGAGGACGGCCACCACGAGCACCGCGCGGCGGCGCGTCTCGGCGGGGTCGGCGGAGGCGGTCATGCTCGGGCTCTGGTCACCCGCTCACCGTACCGGCGGCCGCCGCTCCCGGGGCCGGGAGGGCGGGCATCCGGGCCCCCGAGCGCGGCCGCACGACGGATCCAGACTCGTCGCATACTCTCGTAGCCATGTCTGCGCAAGGAACCGCCCGCGGCGGCGTGCTCGCCCGGGTCCTCGGGATCGTCGGAGCCAGCCTCGCCGGGGGCCTGCTGATCACGGTCGGGGTCACTCCCGCCCTCGCCGTCACCGGTCTCGCCGAGAACAACCCGATCGGGCTGTTCGAGACGGTGCCGGAGTACCTCGAGCTCGGCCAGCTGGCCCAGAAGACCGAGATCTACGCCAAGCGCACCGACGGCTCGGACGAGCTGCTCGCCTCCTTCTACGCGCAGAACCGCGAGGAGGTGGCCTTCGACCAGGTCAGCCAGTCCGTGAAGGACGCGGCGGTCTCGACCGAGGACCCGCGCTTCTACGACCACGGCGGCGTCGACCTGCAGGGCACGATCCGCGCGGTGCTCAGCAACATCGTCGGCGGGGACCTCCAGGGCGGATCCTCCATCACCCAGCAGTACGTCAAGAACGTCCTCGTGCAGAAGGCGGAGTCGCTGAGCGCGACCGACGAGGCCGCCTCGGAGGCCGCCTACGAGGAGGCGACCGCGACCACTCCGAGTCGGAAGCTCAAGGAGATGAAGCTCGCCGTCGACCTCGAGAAGAAGTACAGCAAGGACGACATCCTCCTCGGCTACCTCAACATCGCGGGCTTCGGCGGTCAGGTCTACGGCATCCAGGCGGCGGCCGAGTACTACTTCTCGACCACCGCGGCCGACCTGAGCCTGGCGCAGGCCGCGAGCCTGATCGCCACGGTCAACAACCCCAACGGCCTCAGGATCGACCAGCCCGAGAACATCCCGGACAACAAGGTCCGCCGCGACTACGTCCTCGACCAGATGCTGCAGGAGGGGAAGATCTCGCAGGCCGACCACGACGCCGCCGTCGCCGAGGAGGTCGTCCCCGCGATCACGCAGACGCCCACCGGCTGCCAGACCGCCGGCAACGCGGCCTTCTTCTGCGACTACATCACCCGCGTCGTCCAGAACGACCCGGCGTTCGGCGACGACGCGGACACCCGCCTCGCGAACTTCCAGCGCGGCGGCTACAAGATCTACACGACGCTCGACCGCGACCTGCAGGACACCGCGGCCAACGCGACGAACAACGCCGTCCCCAAGGTCCCCACCCTCGACACCAACATCGGCAGCGCGACCGTCTCGATGGAGGTCGGCACCGGCCGGATCCTGGCGATGGTGCAGAACAAGGACTACGACGCGGCCGGCGCCGTGAACGGCGCGAACTTCTCCGCCGTCAACTTCAACACCGACACGGCCTACGGCGGCTCCGCCGGGTTCCAGGTCGGATCGACCTACAAGGTGTTCACGCTCGCGCAGTGGCTCGCGAGCGGACGCACCCTGAACGAGACGATCAACGGCCGAGAGCGCACCTTCTCGGGCTTCCCCGCCAGTTGCGCGCCGGGCGGCGAGCTCGACACCTCCTACGAGGTCAACAACGACGACAGCGAGAACGGCAGCTACAGCGTGCTGACCGGCACGATGCAGTCGATCAACACCGTCTACGTCTCGATGGCGCAGCAGCTCGACCTCTGCGCGATCCGCGACCGCGCGGTCGGCTTCGGCGTGAAGGCGGCCGACGGCGGCGAGGTCGACTACAAGCCGTCCGCCGTCCTCGGCTCGGACACGCTCATCTCCCCCCTCTCGATGGTCACCGCCTTCGCCGGCTTCGCCAACAACGGCACCGCCTGCTCCGCGATCGCCATCGACTCGATCACCGACGCGACCGGCGCCGCCGTCCAGCCGCCGACCTCCACCTGCAACCAGGCCCTCAGCCCCGAGCTGACGGCGGTCGCGAACTACGCCCTGCAGCGCGTCGTCACCGGCGGCACGGCCGCCCAGTCCGACCCGGACGACGGCATCGAGCACATCGGCAAGACGGGCACCACCGACAACGCGGAGTCGACCTGGATGGACGGGGCGAGCTCGCGCGTCGCGACCGTGGTCTGGGTGGGCAACATCGACGGCCACACCTCGATGCGCGAGGTCCGCTTCCCGAACTCGGAGCTCGAGAGCCGCCCGTACGCCTCCAACATCCGCCACTACATCTGGAACTCGGTGATGACCCGCGCCGACCAGAAGTACGGCGGAGACGACTTCGAGGAGCCCAGCAGCGCCCTGCTGAACGGCCGCCAGATCGCCGTGCCGACCGTCTCCGGCCGCTCGGTCGACGACGCCACGGAGGCGCTGGAGGACCTCGGCTTCGACGTCGAGGAGGGGGCGACCATCGACTCGTCGCTCCCGGCCGGCGTGGTGGCGGGCACCGACCCGGCCGCGGGCACGACCGTCGCGCGCTACTCCGACATCGCCCTGCTGATCAGCAACGGCTCGCAGGTCCCGGCTCCCGCCACCCAGGCACCGGCTCCGGCTCCGACCGGCACGGGAGTCCCCGCGACCGAGGCTCCCCCGGCGACGCCCACGGCGACCCCGACAGCGACAGCCACGGCGACTCCGACGGCGGAGGTCGAGGAGTGAGCTTCGACGCGGACTTCCTCGGCGTCCCCGCGGGTGCGCCGCTCCTGAGGGTCGAGCGCCCGGTGCGGCTCCTGCCGTACACGCACTTCGAGGTGCTGCTGGATCCGGAGCGGCGCCTGGCCGTCTCGACGGCCGTGAACATCGACGGCGCGCGCCTGGTCGAGCTCGGCCGCGGCGACGACTGGCACCTCGACGACCGCATCCCCGCCTCCGAGCAGACCGGGCCGGAGGTGTACGCCCGCAACGACCTCGACCGCGGCCACCTGGTCCGCCGCCGCGACCCCGTCTGGGGCGACCGGGACGAGGCCGCCGCGGCCAACCGCGACAGCTTCTGCTACACGAACGCCGCGCCCCAGGCGAGCGGCTTCAACCAGTCGCAGGAGCTGTGGCTCGGGCTCGAGACGCTGGTGCTCGAGTACGCGCAGACCTGGCGCACGCGCCTGAGCGTCTTCACCGGGCCCGTGCTCGCGGACGACGACCCGGTCTACCGCGGTACGGGCATCCCCCGCCGCTTCTGGAAGATCGCGGCGTGGAGCCCGGACGGATCGACGCTCGCGACGAGCGCGTACCTGCTCGACCAGAGCGAGCTCGTGGAGCGCGTGCGCGAGGGCCTGGTGCCGCTCGGCGGCTTCAGGACGTTCCAGCTGCCGGTCGCCGCGATCGGCGAGCTGACAGGTCTCGACGTGGACCTCCTCGCCGGGGCCGACGTGCTCGGCTCGGCAGGACTCCGGCCGGAGCCGTGGCGCGAGATCGTCGAGCCGTCCGACGTGGCGAGCGGCCTCCTCCCCCGCTGAGGCTCCGCCGGGGGCAGGATGGGCGGATGAGCACCCCCGTCCTGGTCGAGATCACCTCCGGCGCCGTCGTCCTCCGCGACCCGGAGGGTCCGCTCGTCCGCGTCGACGAGGCGGGCTACCTCCGCGGCGACGGCGTCTTCGAGACCGTCGCGGTCCTCGACGGACGTCCCCGCGCGCTCACTGAGCACCTCGAGCGGCTGGCCGGATCGGCCCGGGCCGTCGGGCTGACGATCCCGGAGGCGCCGCTCTGGTCCCGAGCGGTCGACCTCGCCGTGGCGGAGCACGACCGGGTCGACGACCTGACAGTCCGCTTCATCGCCGCCCACGGCTCGGGCGACTCCGCCCGGTGCACCGTGCGCGCGGCTCCGACTCCCGACTCGAGCGCGCTCCGGGAGAAGGGCGCGGCCGTCGTCGTGCTGGACCGCGGGTACGAGAGCGGTCCGCTCGCGCCGTGGCTGCTCCCGGGCGTCAAGACCACCTCGGGCGCCGTCACCCGGGCGGCGCTGCGCGAGGCGGCATCCCGGGGCGCGGACGACGTGGTCTGGCGCACGAGCGACGGGCTGCTCCTCGAGGGAGCGACGTCGAGCCTGGTGCTCCTCGGCGACGGGGTGCTCGCGACGCCGCTCTCGGGCAGCGTGCTCGCCGGCACGACGGTCGAGCGGGTCCTCGCGCTGGGCGAGCGCCGCGGGCTCGCGTCGTCGCGCCGCGAGCTGCCGGTCTCGGCGCTCACCGGTGCCGATGCGGCGTGGCTGGTGTCGAGCACCCGGCGGGCGATCCCCGTCCGCTCGGTCGACGGCGCACCGCTCGCGATCGACGCCGGCCTGACGGCGGCGTTCGAGGCGGGGCTGCTCGCCGGCTGACCGCGTCCGCGGCTCGGACTCCCTGCGCGTCAGGCCGCTGCGGCCAGCGCGCGGGAGGTGTGCGGGCCGACGCCGGCCTCCTCCGCGTCTCCGAGATCGGCGAGCGTGTCGACGTCCAGCCTCAGCGTCGACGAGCCGGGCAGCACGACGACGGCGCAGCCCGCGTCGCGGTGCCGGGCCAGCGAGCCCGGGCCGAACGCCGGAGCGACGAGGGCTCCGGCCGCCAGCAGGAGCGCCGTGGTGCCGCTCCCCTCGCGGTCCGGGACGACGGCCGGGAGCGACCGCGTCGCGAGCGCCTCGGAGAGGTCCGACGGCAGCAGGGCGGGCAGGTCCCCGGTCAGCACGATCACCGGGGCGCCCGGCCGGCGGTGCAGGGCGGCCTCGGCTCCCCCCGACACGGCGGTGTCGAGGGTCCCCGGGTCGGGCACCACCACCAGCTGCGGGTGCTCCGCCCGTGCGCGGTCGGCCGCACCGGCGTCGGAGGTGACCAGGAGAAGGCTCGTCACCGCCTCCGCGGCGGCCACCGCGGCGAGCGTGTCCAGGAGGAACGCCTCGGCCAGCGCCGCGCGGCCCGGCACGTCGAGGCGCGTCTTCGAGCCGCCGCGGCCCTTGAACACGACGACCGCGCTCCAGCCGGTCACGCGCGCTCCTCGCGCGAGGCGGCTCCGGCCGCGAAGCCCTCAGCGAAGGCCTCGTCGGCGCCGAGGCGGAACATGTCGTCGGGGCCCGTGCGGGTCAGCGTGCGGGCGCCCGGGCTCTCGACTCCCGTCACCAGGCGGGCGAGCCCGCGGACGACGGCGACGGGGCGACCGCTCGCCTTGCCCTTCACCAGGTCGCCGAGCGCGGCGATCTCGTCCGCCACGGCCGGCATGGTCACTCCCAGCGTGCGCCCCAGGGCGTCGACCCCGCCGCGGAGGTCGTCGATCACGAGGACGCCCGCGGCTCCGATGGCCGCGTCGGTCTGCCCGACCCGCCACGCGCGGCCCAGGGTGTCGCTGACGAGCACGCCCACCTCCACGCCGAGCCGCTCCCGGAGGCCCGCGCAGAGGGCCCGTGCCGAGGCGTCCGGGTCGACGGGGAGGAGGAGGACCGTCCCCTCCGCGACGTTGCTGGCGTCGACTCCGGCCGCCGCCTGCACGATCCCGAGGCGGTTCTCCACGATGCGGGTGACGCCGGACCCGTGCGCCCGGGTGGCGACGACGCGGACGGTCTCGGCCGTGATCGCGTCCTCGCGGTCGGTCGCGGCGACGACGCGCCCCTCCGCCTTCGAGACGATCTTGCTCGTGACCACGAGGATGTCGCCGTCCGCGGGCCGGTCCTCCTCGAGGGCGGCGGCGACGGCCGCGAGGATCAGCTCGAGCAGGTCGTCACCGGGAGTCACCTCCGGGATGCCGTCGAGGGCCCAGGCCTGCACGCGCGTCTCGCTCACCGGTCCATTCTCCCGGCTGCCGCGGGCGCACGGGTCCACGGCCCGAGATCGCCCGGGCAGGCGATCGGCGGCGCCTCAGCCGGCGGCGAGGTACGCGGCGACCGCGGGCGGCACGTAGGGGGCGACGTCGCCGCCGAGGGAGGAGACCTGCCGCACCAGCGAGCTCGACACGTGGGCGTGCGCGGGGTCGGGCAGGAGGAACACCGTCTCGACGTGCGCGAGGTTGCGGTTCACGATCGCCATGGGGGTCTCGTACGCCACGTCGACCTGCGAGCGGATGCCCTTCACCAGGATGCTCGCCCCGACGTCGGTGCAGTAGTCGACGAGCAGGCCCATGCTCCACGAGGCGACGACGATCCGCCCCTCGACCCCCGCCTCCGCGATCGACTGCTCGATGAGCGAGACGCGCTGGGCGATCGGCAGCAGCGCCGTCTTGGCGGGGTTGTGCACCACCACGACGTGCAGCTCGTCGACCAGGCGCGCGGCCCGCTCGATCACGTCGAGATGACCGAGGGTCACGGGGTCGAAGGAGCCGGGGACGACGGCGATGCGGGCCATGCCGACAGAGTAGCGGGCGGGCACCGCCTAGCTCTTGGCGAGGAACTCCCGGTCGCGGTCCTGCACGCGGCGCTCGAGCGCGGCACGGAGCCGGTCGTGCGCGGCGAGCGACGGGTCCTCCGCGAGGAGCCGCTCGGCCAGCGCCCGCGCCTCCACGATCACGTCGGCGTCCTGCACCACCCGCAGCAGGCGGAGCGACGAGCGCCCGCCGGACTGCGAGTCGCCCAGCACGTCGCCCTCGCGGCGCAGCTCCAGGTCGACCTCGGCGAGCGCGAAGCCGTCGAGCGTCGCGGCGACCGCCTCCACCCGCTCGCGCGCGACCGTCCCCGCCTCCGCCGCCGTCACGAACAGGCACACCCCCGCGACGCCGCCGCGCCCGATGCGCCCGCGGAGCTGGTGCAGCTGCGAGACCCCGAACCGCTCCGCGTCGAGCACGACCATCATCGAGGCGTTCGGCACGTCCACGCCGACCTCGATGACCGTCGTCGACACCAGGACGTCGATCTCCCCCGCGGCGAAGGAGCGCATCACGGCGTCCTTCTCCTCCGTCGTCATCCGCCCGTGCAGCGCGGCCGACCGCCGCTTCCCGAGCAGCGGATGCGCGCGCACGCCCTCCAGCGTGGCCGCGACGGTCGTGAGCGGCGCGGCGGCGTCCTCCTCGGGCGGCTGCGCGCCCTCGGCGGGCTCCCCCGGCTCGATCGCCGGGCAGACGAGGTAGACCTGGTGGCCCGAGCGGATCTCCTCCTCGGCGCGCTCCCACGCCCGCGCGATCCACGCGGGATGGTCGGCGAGCGGGACCACGTGGCTCGTGATGCCGGGGCGCCCGGCGGGCAGCTCGCGGATGGTCGAGGTGTCGAGATCGCCGAAGACCGTCATGGCGACGGTCCGCGGGATGGGCGTGGCCGTCAGCACCAGCACGTGCGGCGGGGTGGCGCCCTTCCGGCGCAGGGCGTCCCGCTGGTCCACGCCGAAGCGGTGCTGCTCGTCGATCACGACGAGGCCCAGGTCGTAGAAGGAGACCGCGTCGCCGAGGAGGGCGTGCGTGCCGACGACGATCTTCGCCGTGCCCGAGACGATCCGGAGGAGGGCCGCGCGGCGCTGCGCCGCCCCCAGCCCGCCGGTGAGGAGGGTCGGCACCAGCTCGGCCGCGAGCTCCGGGCCGAGGGTCCTCGCGATCGAGCGGAGGTGCTGCCCCGCGAGCACCTCGGTGGGAGCGAGCAGCGCCGCCTGCCCGCCGCTCTCGGCCGTGGCGAGCATCGCCCGGAGCGCGACGAGGGTCTTGCCGGAGCCGACCTCGCCCTGCACCAGCCGGGTCATCGGGCTCTCGGCCGCCAGATCGGCGGCGATCTCGTGCCCCACCGCGGTCTGGTCGCCGGTGAGGGCGAAGGGCAGCGCGGCGTCGAAGCGCTCGAGCAGCCCGCCGGGGCCGGGCACGCGGGCGGTCGCGGGGCTGCTGAGCGCCGAGGCCCGGCGCTCGAGCAGGGCGAGCTGCAGGAGGAACGCCTCGTGGAAGCGCAGCGTCTCGCGCGCCTGCGCCTCCTCGCCCTCCCGCTGCGGGCGGTGGATCAGCTCCAGCGCCTCGCCGAGGCCCAGCAGCGAGCGGCCGGCGCGCACCTGCTCGGGCATCGGGTCGGGCACGTCGCGCAAGCCGTCCAGCAGCACGCCGATCGCGGCCTGGAGCTGCCAGCTCGAGATCGCGCTGGTCGCCGGGTAGATCGGGATCGGCCGCTCGGCCCAGTCCTTCGCGAGCTCACCGCCTCCCGTCTCCGTCGCGGCGGCCTCCTCGTCGTCGAACAGGCGGTAGTCGGGATGCGTGAGCTGCGGGGTGTCGCGGAACATCGAGACCGTGCCCGCGAAGATCCCGCGCACGCCGCGGTGGAGCTTCGCCGCGCGCCAGGGCTGTCCGAAGAACGTCAGCGAGAGCGTGCCCGAGCCGTCCGAGATGACGACCTCGAGCAGGGTGCCGCGCCGGTTGCGCATCGGCCGCTCGCGCACCTCGCGCACCTCCGCCACGATCGTCACGCTCTCTCCCACGGGGAGACGCGAGAGCGCCGTCAGCTCGCCCCGCTTCGCGTAGCGGCGCGGGTAGTGGCCCAGGAGCTCGCCGACCGTGCGGTACCCGAAGGCCTTCTCGACCGCACTCGCCGTGCGCGGCCCGATCAGCGGCGCGAGCGAGGCGTCGAGGGGGTCCGGGATCACCTAGCGATCATAGGTCGGACCTCGGACGCGCGAGCCGGGCGACCGGGTCCAGCGCCGAGCGGGGCACGACCGACGCGAGCACCCGACGACCGGCACCCGCGGAGCCGCGGAGCGCGGCGGCCACGGCGGTCGCGTCGTCCCACGCCTCCGACTCGCTCGCGGACGGCGAGTAGCGCCGGCGCTCGACGCGCTCCCGGAGCCCCTGCAGACGTGCCGCCGCTCCGGGGTCGAGGGCGGGAGCAATGCGGGCCTCCTGCGCGCGCGGCGACTCCGTGTCCTCCACGGGGACGCCCAGGTCGCGGGCGGTCGCCAGCAGCTCGGCCCACGCGGCCTCGACGGAGCCGGAGCGCGCGGACCGGCGCCGCAGCGCGCGCTGGACGGCGCGCATCAGCCAGGGGACGAGCACGAGCAGCAGGAGCAGCACCCAGAGCGTCGCCGCGGGAGCCGCCGTGGTGCTCGAGGCGCCGACGGCGCCGGGGGTCGGCGTCGCCGACGCGGCCGTCGGAGTGGGTGTCGCGGCGGGAGCGCTGGTCGCACCGGGCGCGGTGGTCGCGGTCGAGCCCGGGGCGGTGGGGCCCGAGGACGCCGTCGCGCTCGGCAGGGTGTACGAGGCCGGAGCGCCGCGGCTGGGCGTCGGCTCGAAGGGCAGCCAGCCGACCCCCTCGAAGTACAGCTCCGGCCAGGCGTGCAGGTCGGAGGAGAGGACGCGGTAGGTGGTCAGGTCGCTGCCGCCGGAGGGCACGACGGAGCCGGGCTGGTAGCCGATGGCGAGCCGCGACGGGATCCCGAGCTCGCGCGCCATCACCGCCATCGCCGAGGCGAAGTGGACGCAGTAGCCCTCCTTCGTCGTCAGGAACGCCGAGAGCACGCCGACTCCGTCGCCGTCGTAGCCCTCCTCCGCGGGGGTGTCCTCGGAGTAGCGGAACTCGGACGAGCGGAAGTACGTCTGCAGCGCGCGCGCCCGGTCGTAGGCGGTCGGAGCCTCCGCCGTGACCTCCTCGGCGGTGGTGCGGACGATCTCGGGCACGTCGTCGGGGAGCGAGAGGTACCGGTCGACGCCGGACGGCACGGGCGCGGCGAGCAGCTGCTGCGGGTCGGGCTCGAGCCGCAGCGCCTGCACCTGGTAGTCGTCTCCGGAGCGGGTCGTCGCGTCGCCGCGGATCGAGCCGTCCTGCACGTCCTGGAGCCAGCCGTCGCCGACGCCCGTCAGCGACGAGACCGGATACGGCACGGGGAGCCACTGGCTCCGCAGCGTCTCCACCGAGACGTCGACCTCCTCCGCCTCGCGCGGCACGCTCTCGGAGAGCCCCTCGGGCGTGATCGGCGCGTCGATCGGAGCGGTCTGCTCCGTCTCGCTCGGCGCCCAGTCGTCGCCGTCGAAGTCCGAGACGGTCAGCACGCGGAGGTAGACGGGCAGGTCGGAGTCGGTGGCGTAGCGCAGCACGGTCACGGGGTTCGGGCGGCGCAGGTCCGCGCCGAGGGCGACCACCGGGTCGATCGCGCCGTTGAAGAGGCTCCCGGAGACGCCCGAGGGGGCGGTGGTGCGCGCGTAGCCGGCCGCCGAGCCGGCGACGACTCCCGCGCCCAGGACGACGACGGTCACGGCCGCGAAGGCGGGCAGCACGGCCGAGGCCGCGCTCGGGCCGCTCGGGCGGCGGGGGGCGGCCGTGGCGGCGAGCACGCCCGCGTAGGCGAGCGCGGTGACGACGAGGCTCGCCCAGGACACCTCGGAGGGGTCCACGATCGCCGGCACCGCGAGCAGCGCCGCGGGGAACAGACCGGCCAGGGCGGGGAGGCGGACGGAGAAGGCGAACAGGTCGGCCGCCCAGGCGAGCACGACCACCCCGCCGATCAGGAGGAACGAGATGCCGTCGTCGGCGACCGCCGGGAGCCCCTGCTGCGCGATGGACTGGAAGCCGCCCTGCGCGAGCGCCTCCGCCTGCGCGACGGCGCCGGGCGTGGGGATCACGAACAGCAGGGCCCGACCGGGCACGAACATCGCGGTCAGCACGCCGACCATCGTCAGCGTGCCGAGGATCGGCGGGACGACGGGGTGCACGCGCAGAGCCCGGGCGGCGGCCGGGACGCCGAGCACCACGGCGACCGCGCTCGCGAGGAGCACCAGCCAGTCGACGCCGACGAGGAGCCGGCCGATCCCGGCGGCGGCGGCCGTGATCGCGAGGAAGAGCAGACCGCTCAGAGGAGCCGACCCGGCGCGCGGATCGCTCTCGGCGCGGCGGCTCACGCCACCACCCGCAGAGCGAGGGCCTGCGCCCACGCCTCCTCGACGGAGGCGCTCTGGTCTACGGACACGGCGTACCAGCCGAGCGAGGCGAGAGCCGCCTCCTCCTCAGCGGTGCCGGCGACGACGAAGGCGATCGCGGGGCGCGACTGCGCGGCCAGGGAGCCGAGGGCGTCGAGGTCCGACTCGAGGAGTCGGGTGAGCACGGCGAAGACCGGGCGTACTCCCCCCGTGTCGCGCATGTCGGCCGAGATCCGGGTCACCGCGTCGACCGACTCGCGCGAGGGCGCCAGCTCGGCCAGGCGCAGCAGCACGGCGTGCGCCACCTCGCGCTCGTCCTCCGAGTGCTCCGGCTCGCCGTCCGCACCCGTCTCGACGAGGTGGGTCTCGAAGCCGCGGTCGAGCAGGTGCACGGCGAGGGAGGCCGTCATCGACACCGCCCACTCGAGCCGGTCGTCGCCGCGCCGCTCGAGCACGCGCTCGGCCCGGGTCTCGAGGAGGATCCACGCGTGCGGATCGGTGTTCTGCTCGTCCTGGCGGACCATGAGCTCACCGGAGCGGGCGCTCGCCCGCCAGTGCACCCGGCGCATGGCGTCCCCCGGGCGGTAGTCGCGCGGGATCACGTCGTCCGTGCCGGCGCCGGCCGTCGCGTGCGCGACCGGGCTCGATCCGCCTGCTCCGTGCGCGTCCAGGACGTCGCTCTGGAGCGGCACGACCCGCGGAGTCACGACGAACGGCTGCGCAGCCCCCACGACGCTCTCGCGGAGCGCGAGCCCGAGGCCGTCGCCGCGCACCAGGCGCAGCGGGCCGATGCGGTGGATCCCGCGCCGCTCGGCGGGCAGACGGTAGCGGGCGCGCACGCGGCCGCCCGACGGGACGCCCGGCAGCCCGAAGACGCCCTCGGCGACCGGCCGGCCGACGACGACCCCGCGCTCCACGCGCTCGAGCCGGTCGTGGGCGCGCGCCCCGCTGCGGACGGCGCGGCCGCGGTTCTCGAGCAGCACGTCGACCTCCACCACGTCGCCGGCCGCGACGGTCTGGGGAGCGAAGCGGCGCTGCACCCGGAACGACGCCGGCGCCAGGAGCAGGGAGACGAGCGCGCCCAGGGGCAGGCCCAGCAGCACCAGGCCGACGAACAGCAGCTCGCGGAACTCTGTCAGCGGCGCTATCACCACTCCCGCGACGCCCAGCAGAACGAGCGCCCAGCCGCGCAGCGTCAGCGCGACCCCGCGGAGCGCGGGCAGACCGCCGAGACGGGACGACGGCGTCTCGGCGGGGCGGGCCTCAGTCGCCACGGTTGCCGAAGGGGACGGGGGTGGCCGCGACGATGCGCTGCACGATCTCGGTGACCGAGTGCGAGGATCCGGCGCCGGAGCGGCCGGGGAGGCGGGTGGCGGGCAGGAGGCGGTGGCCGAGCACGGGGACGGCGAGCGCGTCCACGTCGTCCGGCACCACGAAGTCGCGGTCGCTGAGGGCGGCAAGCGCCTTCGCGGCGGCGATCAGCTGGAGCGTGGCGCGCGGGCTCCCCCCGAGCCGCAGCTCGGGGTCCACCCGCGTGGCCTGCATGATCGCCACCACGTACTCCTGCACAGGCGGTGCGACGTACACGGAGCGCACGTAGGCCATCATCCGCTCGAGCTCGGCGAGGCCCACGACGGGCCGCAGCTCCTCGAGCGGGCTGGCCGAGTCGCGGGTGCGGATCATCTCGAGCTCGGCGCGCTCATCGGGGTAGCCGAGCGAGAGGCGGGCCATGAAGCGGTCGCGCTGGGCCTCGGGCAGTGAGTAGGTGCCCTCCATCTCGACCGGGTTCTGCGTCGCGATCACGGCGAAGGGGCGCGGGAGGAGGTGGGTGGTGCCGTCGACCGAGACCTGGCGCTCCTCCATGCACTCCAGCAGCGCCGACTGCGTCTTGGGCGAGGCCCGGTTGATCTCGTCGCCGATCAGGATGTTCGCGAAGACCGGGCCCGGCTTGAACTCGAAGTCGCGGGTCGCCTGGTTGTAGACCGAGACCCCCGTGACGTCGGAGGGGAGCAGGTCGGGCGTGAACTGGATGCGCGCGACGCTGCCGCCGACCGAGGCCGCCAGCGACTTCGCCAGGACCGTCTTGCCGGTGCCGGGGACGTCCTCCATCAGGAGGTGCCCACCGGCGAGGAACACCGTCAGCGCCATCGAGACCTCGGCCGACTTGCCGTCGATCACGCGGGTGAGGTTCCCGAGGACGGCGCCGCAGTGCGCCGTGAACTCCTCGCGGGTCAGGGGCGTCTCGGGTGCCGCTCGGCGGCCGACAGCGGAGCGGGTGTCTTCGAGCGACGTCATAGCTACGGATTCTCGCAGTCCTGACGGGAAAAGGGTCCAGGTTCCGCGAGTTCGCAGTGTGCCGCCAGGCAGGAGCCGCGCGGCGGCCACCGGACGCCGCAGGCAGGGGTGCCGCCCTATGCTCGGTCCGGTGACCAGGATCATCGCCGGATTCGCCGGCTCGCTCACCCTCCGGGTCCCGCGCGCGGGCACCCGCCCCACCAGCGACCGCGTGCGCGAGGCCGTCTTCTCGGCCCTCGAGGCCCGGGACGCCCTCGACGGCGCGACGGTGGTCGACCTCTACGCGGGCTCCGGCGCCCTCGGGCTCGAGTCGGCCAGCCGCGGAGCGAGCGCGGTCGTCCTGGTCGAGCGCGACCCGAAGGCCGCCCGGACCGCGGGCGAGAACGCACGGGCGATCGCGACCGCGGCTGCCAAGAACAAGCGGCCCGCCCCGCGGATCGAGGTGGTGACCGGCTCGGTCCGCTCCTTCCTCGACGGCTCCCCGGCCCTCAACACGGACACGGTGTTCCTCGACCCGCCCTACGACCTCGGCGAGGACGACCTCGCCGCCGACCTCGCCGGCGTCCTGCCGCTGCTGCGCGAGGACGCGGTGGTCGTCGTGGAGCGGAGCTCCCGCAGCCCGGAGCCGCGCTGGCCCGCGGGTCTGGAGCGGGAGCGGAGGAAGGACTACGGCGAGACCACGATCTGGTGGGCTTCGCCTGCGTCGCCCGCGCCGGCCGCCTCGCCCGCTTCCTCCCCGGCCGGCTGACCGGCCTCAGCCCGCCGCGCCGTCCCAGCCGAGGTACGGGTCCCAGCCCCCGCGCCCCTCGAGCGCGACCCCGCCCAGGCGCACCTCCGGGCCCCCCTCGCGGACGACCCCGAGCGGGACGAAGCCCTCCGGCAGCGCCGCGGCGGGCGGGAAGCACGCGAGCATCGCGTGGTCCTCGCCACCTCCCAGCACCAGCGCCCTCGCCAGGTCGAGGTCCACGCCCTCCACCCCCGTGAGCCCGCGCGCGTGCACGTCGACCGCCGCGGCATCGAGGTCGATCGCCACTCCGCTCGCACGCGCCATCCGACGGGCGTCGAGCACCACGCCGTCCGAGACGTCCATCATCGCGGTGGCGGTCCCGCCCGCGGCCTCGCCCGCGGAGATCGGCGCGGTCGGGCGCAGCTGCGCCTCGAGGAGGGACGGATGCCGCTCGCGGAGCCGGTCGGCGAGGTCGGCCGACGGCTCCCCGTCCCGCCGCGCCTGCTCGAACAGCAGGCGCAGCCCGAGCCCCGCTCGTCCCAGCGGGCCGGCCACGGCGAGCACGTCCCCCGGCCTCGCACCGCTGCGGAGCACCGGCGGTCGTCCGTCGAGCGAGCCGAACGCCGTGATCGAGAGCGTCAGTGTCGCGGAGGCGGACAGGTCTCCCCCGACGACTCCGCATCCCGGCGCCATCGCGGCGCAGCCGGCGGCGAGTCCGCCCGCGATCCCCTCCAGCACGTCGACGCCCAGCGACTGGGGCGCCGCGAGCGCGACGACGAGCCCGGTGGGACGGGCCCCCATCGCCGCGACGTCGGCGAGGTTCGAGGCCGCCGCCTTCCAGCCCAGGTCCGCCGGGCTCGACCAGGCCAGCCGGAAGTCGGGGCCGTGCACCATCATGTCCGTGGTCACCACGAAGCGGCCGTCGGGAGCCCGCAGCACCGCGCAGTCGTCGCCGGGCCCGACCAGGGTCTCCGCGCCCGGGCCGCCGAGCCGGGCCAGCACCCTCGCGAGCACCTCGCCCTCGCTGAGCTCGGCCAGGGTGGGACTCCGATCCTCTGCCATGGTTCACACGCTAGCGTTGACGGCGATGTCCCCCCGCCGACTCCGCTCCCCCCTCCTCGCCGCCGCCGCCGTCCTGCTGCTCTCGGGCTGCTCGGCCAGCGTCGCACTCGAGCCCGCCGCCGATGCGACGAGCACCGGCTGCGCCGAGGTCTCGGTGCGCCTGCCCGACGTGGTCGCGGAGCAGCCCGAGCGCGAGACGAACGCTCAGGGCACCGCCGCCTGGGGCACCCCGGCCGCCGTCATCCTCCACTGCGGAGTCGAGGTGCCCGGCCCGACGACGGACCTCTGCGTGAACGTCAGCGGAGTCGACTGGATCATCGACGAGACGCAGAAGGACGAGGACATCTACACGCTGACCACCTACGGGCGCGATCCCGCGGTGGAGATCACCGTCGACCAGAGCCGCGCGTCCGGATCCTCCGCGGCGCTCGACCTGGCGAACGCCGTCTCCTACGTCCCGCAGACGCGCGAGTGCACCGACGTCTCGGACGCCGACACCCTCGATCCGACGGACACGCCCACCGGCTGAGTCTCAGCGGTCAGACGCCGAGGGCTCGACTCGCTGCGGTGAGCGCACCATCGGCGGTCGCCCCCAGCTCACGCGCGCGCGACGCGAACACGGCGGCCGCAGCCTGCAGCTCACGCTCCAGCGCATCCACGCCTCCCGCGACGACCGTGCCCGCCCGGCCGCGCGTCTCGACCAGGCCCGCCGACTCCAGCTCCCGGTAGGAGCGGGCGACCGTCCCCGCGGCGACGCCCAGCGTCTCGGCCAGCGCGCGCACCGGCGGCAGCCGCATCCCGACCGGCAGCTCGCCCGCGGCGATCAGAGCGGTGATCTGCTCGCGGATCTGCTCGAAGGGCGCCGCGGCCGCGCCCGCCTCGACGCGGAGCGCGAGCGCCGGCGTCATCGGGCGGCGACCGGGACGCGGTCGAGCGCCGAGTCGAGCAGCTCGCTGATCAGGTCCGGGTAGTCCACGCCGCTCGCGCCCCACATGCGCGGGAACATCGAGACCGGCGTGAAGCCGGGCATGGTGTTGATCTCGTTGACGACGAAGCCGTCGGCGGTGAGGAAGAAGTCGACCCGGGCGAGGCCCTCGGCTCCGATCGCGTCGAAGGCGCGGATCGCGAGTGACCGCATCTCGGAGAGCTCGCCGTCGGTGAGATCGGCCGGGCAGACCAGCTCGATGCCGGACGCCCCGAGGTACTTCGCCTCGAAGTCGTAGAAGCCGCGGCCGGTGACGACCACCTCGCCGGCGACGGAGGCGCGGGCCGGAGCACCGCGGCGGCCGCCGAGCACGCCGATCTCTACCTCGCGGCCGACGATGCCCGACTCGATCAGTACCCGCGAGTCGTGCGCGAACGCCTCCTCCAGCGCGGCCTCGAGCTGCTCGCGCTCGTCGATCCGGCTGACGCCCACGCTCGAGCCGGCCCGCGCCGGCTTCACGAACGCGGGCAGGCCCAGCTCGTCGAGGGCCGAGGAGGCGTCGCCCGGGTCGGCGCGCCACTCCGCCTCGGTCACGAGGTACCAGGGCGCCACCGCGAGGCCCGCGGCCCGCAGCACCGTCTTGGTGAAGTGCTTGTCCATGCCGAGAGCCGACGCGAGCACGCCCGAGCCGACGTAGGGCAGCCCGACGAGCTCGAGCATCCCCTGGACGGTGCCGTCCTCGCCCCACGGGCCGTGCAGGATCGGCAGCACCACGTCGACCTCGCCGAGCGAGCACGTCGCGCCGTCCTCGGTCGTCACGGTGAGCTCTCGCGAGAGGGCGGACTCCGGCCAGCGCACACGGGAGCCGTCGTCCTCGACCCGGGGCAGCGACGCGGCGTCGAGAGCGAACTTCTCGGGACGGTCCTCCTCGAGCACGAAGGCGCCGTCGGAGGTGATCCCGACGGGGATCACCTCGAAGCGGTCACGGTCGATCGCCCGCAGCACCCCGGCCGCCGTTGCGCAGCTGATCGAGTGCTCGCTGGAGCGCCCCCCGAACAGAACGGCCACGCGGAGCTTGCTGGTCATCGAGGTTCCTCTCACCCTGTGGCTCGTCCGAATCCGTGGTCAGGTGCGGCGCGATGTCCTTCGGATCGAGCGTACCGGCGAGCACCTGCGACACCTGCTCGACGATGGGCATGTCGACTCCCCTGGCGCGCGCCAGCTCGAGGACCGGCGCGACGGAGGCGAGCCCCTCCGCCGTCTGCTGCATCGACTTCACCACGTCGGTGAAGCTGTAGCCCTGGCCGAGCAGGCGCCCGGCCGTGTTGTTGCGCGAGAGGGACGAGCTCGACGTCGCGATGAGGTCGCCGAGCCCCGCGAGTCCGGCCATCGTCTCGGCCCGTCCGCCGTACGCGACCGCGAAGTCCGTCATCTCGGCGAGACCGCGCGTGATGATCGACGCCTTCGTGTTCTCGCCGTAGCCGACGCCGTCGACGATGCCGATCGCCACGGCGATGAGGTTCTTCAGCACGCCGCCGAACTCGGTGCCGATCACGTCGGTGTTGACGTAGGAGCGGAAGTAGCGGTTGGTCGCCGCGAGAGCCACCTCCTGCGCGGTGACGAGGCTCTCGGAGGCGATGACCGCCGCGGTCGGCTGCTCCTTGGCGATCTCGAGGGCGAGGTTGGGCCCGGAGGCGACGGCGATCCGGTCGAGGGAGACCGGCAGCATCTGCGCGATCACCTCGCTCATCCGCTGGCCGGTGCCCTTCTCGACGCCCTTCATCAGGCTCACCAGCACCGTGCGCTCGGTGAGAAACGGCGTGATCGCCTCGAGGTTGCTCCGCAGCGACTGCGACGGGATGGAGAGGTAGACGTGGTCCGCGCCCTCCAGCGCCTCCTCGATGCGCGGCGTGGCCCGGATGTTGCGCGGGAGGTTGATGCCGGGGAGGTAGTCGCTGTTGCGCTTGGCCTCGGTGATCTCGCGGGCCAGCTCGGCGCGGCGCGCCCACATCACGACGTCGGAGCCGCCGTCGGCGAGGATCTTCGCGAACGTGGTGCCCCAGCTGCCGGCGCCGAGGACGGCGACGCGGCGGGGCACGGGGATGGGCGCCTTCCTACTGCTCGGACTCAAAGCGACCCGTGCCCTTCTGGTTGTGCTCGGAGGGGTTCCAGCGCTTCTCGGGCGCCGCCTCGCCGCGCAGCTCCTCGAGCAGGGCGGTGATCGCCGCCATCACGACCGCGGAGGCCTCGTTGAGTGTGGCGGAGTCGAGGCTGCGTCCGCGGAAGGCGGACAGGTCGACGGGGTCGCCGACGATCACGTCGACGCGCTTGCGGCGGAAGAGGGTGATCCGCTTGGAGTAGCGGCCCATCAGCTGCTGCGCGCCCCAGTGCGCGACCGGGACGACAGGCAGGCCGTACTGCAGCGCCATCCGCACCGCTCCCGTCTTGCCGCGCATCGGCCAGAGCTCGGGGTCGCGGGTGAGGGTGCCCTCGGGGTAGATGATGACCGAGCGGCCCTCGTCCACGAGAGCCTTGGCGGTCTTCAGCGGCTCGCTGCCGCGGACCGAGCCCGAGCGCTCGACGGGGATCTGCCCGGAGCCGCGCAGGATCGAGCCGAGCACGGGCACCGAGAACAGCGAGGCCTTGGCGAGGAAGCGCGGTGCGCGGCCGGCGCGCCACAGGGTCCAGCCCGTGATGATCGGGTCGATCTCGCTGTAGTGGTTCGGCGCGAACACGAAGGCTCCGGTGCTCGGGATCTTGTCGCCGTTCCGGATCCGCAGGTCGACCGAGGCGGTCATCACGGGGATCACCGCCGCCGCGAGGAACCAGAAGATGGACGGACGGCTTCGCTCAGACACCCGCCCATCCTCGCATCCCGCATCGGAGGGGCCGCGTCCCCACGCCCGGGAGCAGCGGGGCCCCGCGGTGGGAGGAGCGGCCCGGCCGCCGGGTACGGTACCGGCACGCCCCGTCCGCGTCGCCGCCCGTCGCCGTGGGACGCCGTCGGCCGAGCGCTCGGCCGCCTCGCCGACTCGCCGATCGCGCAGTCCGGCCTGGTGCTCCTGCTCGTGTGGGGAGTCGTGCTGCTCGCCACGCAGGCCGGACGCGACGCGGCCGCGCTCGGCGACGGCCTCCTGCTGACGCTCGCGGTCCTCGTCGGCGGCTCGGCGGCCGTCGCCCTCGTGATCGGCGGGGTCGACGCCCTCTGGCGCGTGGCGGTGGCACCGCTCGCCCACGTCGAGGCGGAGGCGACCGGCGGCGTCGCGGTCCTCGGACGCGGCCGGCTCGGAGCGGGCCTCCGTCGTGTCGAGCCGCGGTTCCCGCTGCCGACGCTGCGGCCCTACGCGGTGGTCGTGCCGCGCCGCCGGGGACTGACCGTCTCCTTCGGCGACTGGGGCGTCGTCGTGCCCTGGGCGCGGATCGCGCGGCTGGAGCGGCGGTGGGTGCTGGTGGGCCTGCGTCCGCGCGAGGCCCTCGAGGTCGTCCTGGCCGGCACGCGGCGCGGACGCCTCACGCTGGTCCTGGTCGAGTCGCCCGGACCGCTGAGCCTCCGGCCCGCGCCGGAGACGACGCTCGCGCTCCTCGAGAAGCGGATCCGGGGACGCCTGGAGGAGGACGCGGAACCGCCCGCGTGGGGCGCGCCCTGGCGCGACAGGACCCCGGGCCGCTGAGGACGGTCGTCCTCAGCGGCCCGGGGTCCCGGTGGGCGGCTACGCGTCGAGCGAGAAGTCGGCGCCCAGCAGCTCGAGCTTGGTGAGGAAGTTCTCGTAGCCGCGGCTGATGATGCCGACGTTCGAGACCGTCGAGGTGCCCTCGGCCGAGAGCGCCGCGATCAGGTGCGAGAAGCCGCCGCGCAGATCCGGCACGACGATGTCGGCGCCGTGCAGCTTCGAGGGTCCCGAGATCACGGCCGAGTGCATGAAGTTGCGCTGCCCGAAGCGGCAGGCCTGCCCGCCGAGGCACTCGCGGTGGATCTGGATGGTCGCGCCCATCTCGACGAGCGCGTCGACGAAGCCGAAGCGCTGCTCGTAGACGGTCTCGTGCACGATCGAGACGCCCTTGGCCTTCGTGAGCGCCACGACCAGCGGCTGCTGCCAGTCGGTCATGAAGCCGGGGTGCACGTCGGTCTCGATGATGACCGGCTTGAGCTCGCCGCCCGGGTGGTAGAAGCGGATGCCGTCCTCGGCGATCTCGAACGCGCCGCCGACCTTGCGGAAGACGTTGAGGAAGGTGGTCATCTCCTGCTGGCGGGCGCCGCCGACGAAGATGTCGCCGTCGGTCGCGAGGGCCGCGGCCGCCCAGGAGGCCGCCTCGTTGCGGTCGAAGAGCGCGCGGTGGGAGTAGCCGGTGAGCCGGTCCACGCCCTCGATGCGGATCACGCGGTCGGTGTCGACCGAGATGATGGCGCCCATCTTCTGCAGGATGTTGATCAGGTCCATGATCTCGGGCTCGATCGCCGCGCCCGAGAGCTCGGTGATGCCGGAGGCGCGCACCGCGGTCAGGAGGACCTGCTCGGTCGCTCCGACGCTCGGGTAGGGCAGCGACACCTTGGCGCCGTGCAGGCCCTCGGGTGCCGACATCCGGATGCCCGAGGGCAGCTTCTCGACGACGGCGCCGAAGTTGCGCAGCACCTCGAGGTGGTAGTCGATCGGGCGGTCGCCGATGCGGCAGCCGCCGAGGTCGGGGATGAACGCCTCGCCCAGGCGGTGCAGCAGCGGGCCGCAGAAGAGGATCGGGATGCGGCTGGAGCCGGCGTGCGCGTCGATGTCGGCGAAGTGCGCGGACTCGACGTTGGAGGGGTCGAGGATCAGCTCGCCCACCTCGGCGCCCTGCTTCACCTTGACGCCGTGGACTTCGAGCAGGCCCTTCACGACGCGGACGTCGCTGATGTCGGGCACGTCGCGGAGGGTGGAGGCGGTCTCGCCGAGCAGCGCCGCGACCATCGCCTTGGTGACCAGGTTCTTGGCCCCCTTGAGCTCGATCCGGCCCACCAGCGGTCGCCCGCCGTTGATGGTGATCCGCTCGGTCGTCATTCCCACCCGTGCTCCCGACGCCTTGGCGTCCTGCAGGGCCTTGGCGTCCTGAAGAAGTGTGTTCACGCTATTTCACCGGCAATGTCTTGGGCCGCCAGCTCTCGCGGCGGGTTTCGAATTCGGAAATGAGCGCTTCGTCGCGCAGGGTCAGGCCGATGTCGTCCAGGCCCTCGATCAGGCGCCATCGAGTGTAGTCGTCGATCTCGAAGTCGAAGGTCTCGCCACCGGCGGTGACCGTACGCGCAACCAGATCCACCGTCGGTTCTATTCCCGGGGTGCCCTCGATGATCTCCCACAGCCGCTCGACGTCGGGCTCCGAGACGACGGCCGCGAGCAGTCCCTGCTTGCCGGCGTTGCCCCGGAAGATGTCGCCGAAGCGGGGGGAGATGACGACCCGGAAGCCGAAGTCGCGCAGCGCCCAGACGGCGTGCTCGCGGCTGGAGCCGATGGCGAAGTCGGGGCCGGCGACGAGGATGCCGGCGCCGCGGTAGCGCTCCTGGTTGAGGACGAAGTCCGCGTCCTGCCGCCAGCCGTGGAAGAGCGCGTCCTCGAAGCCGGTCTTCGTGATGCGGCGGAGGTAGATGCCGGGGAGGATCTGGTCGGTGTCGACGTTGGCGCGCTTCAGGGGCGCGGCGATCGCGGTGACGGTCTCGAACTTCTGCACGGTCAGACTCCTGCTCTCTCGCGGACCGGCTCCAGATCGGAGGGACTGGAGAGGGTGCCGCGCACGGCCGTGGCCGCGGCGACGAGGGGCGAGACGAGGTGGGTCTTCGCCCCCTTGCCCTGACGACCCTCGAAGTTGCGGTTGGACGTGGAGGCCACGCGCTCCCCCAGGACGAGCTGGTCGGTGTTCATCCCGAGGCACATCGAGCAGCCGGCGAAGCGCCACTCCGCGCCGAACGCGGTGACGATCCGGTCGATCCCCTCGGCCTCGGCCTCGAGCCGCACCCGGGCGGAGCCGGGGACGACCATCACGCGGACGCCGGGGGCCTTGGTGCGCCCCTCGACGACGGCAGCGAAGGCCCGCAGGTCCTCGATCCGCGAGTTGGTGCAGGAGCCCATGAAGACCACGTCGACCGGGATCTCCTTCATCGGCGTGCCGGGCTCCAGCGCCATGTACTCCAGCGCTCGCAGAGCGCTGGCGCGCTCGTTCGGATCGTCGAGGACGTCAGGGTCCGGTACCGCCTGCGAGAGCGAGACGCCCTGGCCGGGGTTCGTGCCCCAGGTGACGAACGGCTCGAGCGCGTCGGCGTCGATCACGACCTCGGCGTCGAACACGGCGCCCTCGTCGCTCGGCAGCGTCCGCCAGTAGGCGACCGCGGCGTCCCAGTCCTCGCCCGCCGGAGCGTGCGGGCGGCCGTGCAGGTAGGCGAAGGTCGTCTCGTCCGGCGCGACCATGCCGGCCCGCGCACCCGCCTCGATCGACATGTTGCAGATCGTCATCCGGCCCTCCATCGAGAGCGCGCGGATCGCGGAGCCGCGGTACTCGAGGATGTAGCCCTGGCCGCCGCCGGTGCCGATGCGGGCGATGACCGCGAGGATGATGTCCTTGGCCGTCACCCCCTCCTTCAGCGTGCCCTCGACCGTGATCGCCATCGTCTTGAAGGGTTGCAGCGGCAGCGTCTGCGTCGCCATCACGTGCTCGACCTCGCTCGTGCCGATGCCGAAGGCGATCGCGCCGAACGCGCCGTGCGTGGAGGTGTGCGAGTCGCCGCAGACCACCGTGACGCCGGGCATCGTCAGGCCCAACTGGGGGCCGACGACATGCACGATGCCCTGCTCGACGTCGCCCAGGGAGTGCAGGCGGACGCCGAACTCGCCGGCGTTGCGGCGCAGCGCGTCGATCTGGGTGCGGCTGATCGGATCCTCGATGGGGCGTCCGATCTCGAGGGTCGGCGTGTTGTGGTCCTCGGTGGCGATGGTGAGGTCCGGCCGGCGCAGCGGGCGCCCCGCGGCACGCAGGCCGTCGAACGGCTGCGGGCTGGTCACCTCGTGCAGCAGGTGCAGGTCGATGTAGAGCAGGTCGGGAGCGCCGTTCTCGCCCGCGACGACGACGTGGTCGTCCCAGACCTTCTCGGCGAGGGTGCGCGGCTTCTCGGCTCTCCTGCCGGTCCCTGCTCCACTCGACGCGGGCGCGGCTGTGCCGGGTGTGGTCTCGATCATGACGGTTCCTTCTCCTCCTGGAGTCGCTGCTCGGCCGGGCGAGGCACCGCGACGAGGGAGGCCGTCAGTTCGAGGTCTCGTCGCGGCACGGAAGGAGGTGCGGGCCACTCAGCATGGACCGAGAATAGCACCGCGCTCCCCCGCCTCCCGGGCGGGCGCGGCACGGAGTCGCCCGGCTCAGGCGCGGGCGTCGAGCACGGCGTCGACGACGACGACGGTGACGTTGTCCCGTCCGCCGGCCTCGACCGCCGCACGCACGAGCGCCTGAGCGAGGTCGGCAGGGTCGCCGGAGTCGCGGCGGGCGAACAGGGCGGCGATCCGCTGGTCAGAGAGCTCCTTCGTCAGCCCGTCGGAGCAGAGCAGGTAGCTGGCGCGCGGCACGACGGGCAGCGTCCAGACGTCCGTCTCGACCTCTTCGTCGGCGCCGAGGGCGCGGGTGACGATGTTGCGGTCGGGATGCGACTCCGCCGACTCGGGGGTGAGCAGGCCGGCCGAGACGAGCTCCTGCACGGCGGAGTGGTCCACCGTCAGCTGCTGGAGTTCGGCACCGTCCCAGCGGTAGACGCGGGAGTCCCCGACGTTGAACAGCGCCCAGCGGGCCGGGCCCGCGGGCTCGGGGAGCACGAGCATCAGCCCGGTCAGCGTCGTGCCGCAGAGCGCACCGCCCACGTCGAGCGCGCGCACGGCCGTGTTGGCGCCCTCCACCAGGTCGAACACCGCGTCCACCGGACCCAGGCTCGTCGGCCGGTTCTCGCGCAGCGCCTCGACGGCGGCTGCGCTCGCGAGGTCCCCTCGTGCGTGCCCGCCCATCCCGTCCGCGACTGCCAGGAGCAGCTCGTCGGCGAGGAGGGCGTCCTCGTTGACGCGGCGGACGGCGCCGACGTCGGTGCTGCTGCTGACGGCGAGCCGCAGCGCCCCCTGGGGCAGGTCGACCGTGGTCGTCGTCATCGCGGGATCACTTCTCCTCGGCGGAGGACCGGGCGTCGTCCGCGACGACCTCGGGGTGCCCGTCGTGCAGCTGGATGTGGCGGTGCTCGCGGCGCATCTTCGCCAGGCTCGCCAGCGTCGCCACGGTCATGCTCAGCACGATGACCACGAGCGAGGTGATCGTGTCGATGTCCCACACCGGCACCGGCTCGCCCCCGTTGAGGAAGGGCAGGTCGTTCTCGTGCAGGGCGTGCAGGACGAGCTTCACGCCGATGAAGGCGAGGATGAACGCGATCCCGTACTTGAGGTACTCGAGCTTGTCGATCAGCCCGCCGAGCAGGAAGTAGAGCTGGCGGAGCCCCATCAGCGCGAAGACGTTCGCGGTGAACACGATGAAGGGGCTCTCGGTGATGCCGAAGATCGCCGGGATCGAGTCGAGCGCGAAGAGCAGGTCGGTCGAGCCGATCGCGAGGAACACGATCAGCATCGGCGTGAAGTGGCGCGTGCCGTCGATCGTGGTGCGGATCCTGGAGCCGTCGAACGAGTCCGAGATCTTGACGCGGCGGCGCAGGAGCCGGATGAGCAGGTTGTCGGTGCCCTCGTCCTCGTCCTCCGCGCCGAACGCCTGGTTCCAGGCCGTGTAGACCAGGAACGCGCCGAAGAGGTAGAAGATCCAGCTGAAGCTCTCGATGAGCTGCGCGCCGAGCAGGATGAAGACGCCGCGGAAGACCAGCGCGATGATGATGCCCACCATCAGCACCTCCTGCTGGAGCTTCGCCGGCACCGCGAAGCGGCCCATGATGATGACGAAGACGAACAGGTTGTCGACCGAGAGGCTGTACTCGGTCAGCCAGCCTGCGACGAACTGGCCGGCCAGCTCGCCGCCGCCGAGGATCAGCATCAGCAGCGCGAACACGAGCGCCAGCGACACGTAGAAGCCGACCCACAGCCCCGACTCCTTCAGGCTCGGCACGTGCGGGCGCTTGTAGACCAGCAGCAGGTCGGCGGCGAGGATCAGGCTCAGGACGACGAACGAGCCGATCACGAACCAGACGGGCAGATCGAGCATGAGGGCCTTCCGAGTGGGTGGGGGCCGAAAGTCTCTCCCCGGGGAGCGGACGGCCGTGCCGGTCCGCGTCACCCGTCCCGCCCCCGGCGCCGCGCAGGGGCGGTGCGTACTGACGGGAGCGGAAAGGCGGGATACTCCCCTTCGCGGATGCGATCCTAGCGCCGATCCGGCGGGATGCGGCCCCGGGGAGGCGGAGCGGGAACGAGGCGATCGGCGCGATGCGTCGAGCGGGTGCCGCGTGGCGAGCACCCGGGTGTTAAACGAGAAGAACCCCCGGTCAGACCGGGGGTTCTTCTCGTGTTGCCGTGGTGACCCCAGCGGGATTTGAACCCGCGTTACCGCCGTGAGAGGGCGACGTCCTAGGCCGCTAAACGATGGGGCCGCGTTTTTGCAACTCGAAGAGTGTTGCACACGGATCCGCATCGACGCAAATCGAGCGCCCGGCCCATCCGGTCTCCGCTCGGCCCCGGCCTTGCCCGCCGCCCGCCGAGGCGGTTGGCTCGGGGCATGAGACTGACGAAACTCGAGCACGCCGCCGTCCTGATCGAGGAGGACGGCGCCCGGCTGGTGATCGATCCGGGGTCCTTCACCCGGCCCGTCGAGGGGACGACCGACACCGTCGCCGTGGTGCTCACCCACGAGCACGCCGACCACTGGACCCCGGAGCAGCTGCAGCGCCTGCGCGACGCGGCCCCGTCGCTGCGGATCCTCGGCCCGGCCGGGGTCGCCGCCGCCGCCGAGGGCTTCGACGTCGAGACGGTCGCCGACGGCGATGTCGTGACGGTGGGCCCGTTCGAGCTGCGCTTCTTCGGCTCCCGTCACGCGGTGATCCACCGCAGCATCCCCGTGATCGACAACGTGGGCGTCCTGGTGAACGGCCGGGTCTACTACGCCGGCGACTCGTTCACAGTGCCGGAGGGCGTCGATGTCGAGATCCTCGCTGCTCCCTCGGGAGCACCGTGGATGAAGATCGCCGAGGCGATGGACTACGTGCTCGAGCTCGCCCCGCGGCACGCCTTCGCGACCCACGAGCAGGTGCTCTCGGAGGCGGGGCGCTCGCTCGGCCACGACCGGCTCGGCTGGGCGGTGCGCGAGGGCGGCGGCGAGTACCACGCCCTCGAGCCGGGCGACGTGCTGGAGCTCTGACGGCGGGACTCGCCCGCGATCACTCGTACCATCCGGGCGCCCGCTCCTCGTGCCGTGGCTCACCGGACCGGCGGAGCCGCCGTCGCCCGAGCGCGAGAAGCAGCAGGGAGAGGCCCAGAGCGAGGATGCTCGGCGGGACGGCGACGAGGAGCGCCGGGCCCGGAGCGACCGCCTGCAGGACACTGCTCGCGCTCGGCTGCCCGTCGGCCACGCCGACCACGAGCGCTATCGACGGCGACACGACGATTAGGGCTGCCAGCCACGCTGGAACCAGGACGAGGGCCGGAGCGAGCGACGGTGTCTACGTCGATCGCCGAAGTGCCAGCGCCGCACACGGGAGGACGAAGACGAGCGCTCCAGGAAGGAGCCCGACCGCCGCGAGGAAGAGGAGGAGGGAGGCGAAGCCGGGTTCCACGAGCGCTCCGAGTCCCGCCAGCGCCGCCGTCACGCCGACCGGGAGGAGGGAGACGGCTGCGGCCCACCCGAGAACGCGCAGCGCGCGTGGCTCCGCGCCATCGGAGACGTCGATCACGAGGTCCTCGAGGGGGCCGGCGAGCGTCGGCCGCCGGTGAAGCGAGGGGTCGACGACCCCTCACGGCCTGCTGGAGTCCTGGCGGTGCAACGACGACGGCCGGGCCGGGGGCGCGCCCCGGCCCGGCCGTCGATCCGATCCCTCACCGGATCAGTAGTACTCGCCCTGGCGGTAGTCCCAGGAGTTGAACTGCTCGGCGAGGTTCAGCATGATG
>NZ_PSVX01000028.1:0-48221 GCF_002932695.1 Rathayibacter sp. AY1D2
ACCGGTTCGACCGCACCGGCCTCACCCGCGCCGACGTCTACTCGATCGACACCCCGCCGCCCACCCCGCACGGAGCCGAGCCCGCCGAGGGCTCCGCGTTCGGCCGGGGCGTGTCCCCGTCGCCGCGCTTCCCCGAGATCGAGGAGCGCGTGCTCGCGTACTGGAAGGCGGACGACACCTTCCAGGAGTCGATCCGGCAGCGCGAGGGAGCGCCGGAGTGGGTCTTCTACGACGGCCCGCCGTTCGCCAACGGCCTGCCGCACTACGGGCACCTCCTCACCGGCTACGCCAAGGACGTCTTCCCCCGCTTCGAGACGATGCGCGGACGCCAGGTGCACCGCCGCTTCGGCTGGGACACCCACGGCCTGCCCGCCGAGCTCGAGGCGGAGCGGCAGCTCGGCATCACCGACAAGTCCCAGATCGAGGAGATGGGCGTCGCGGCCTTCAACGCCGCCGCGAAGGAGTCGGTGCTGCGCTACACCGGGGAGTGGCAGGACTACGTCACCCGCCAGGCGCGCTGGGTCGACTTCGACGACGACTACAAGACGCTCGACCCCACCTTCATGGAGTCGGTGATCTGGGCGTTCAAGCAGCTCTACGACAAGGGCCTCGCCTACGAGGGCCACCGCGTGCTGCCGTACTGCTGGCGCGACCAGACGCCGCTCTCGAACCACGAGCTGCGGATGGACGACGACGTCTACAAGATGCGGCAGGACCAGACGGTCACCGTCACCTTTCCGCTGGTCGGCGAGACGGCGGAGGCGCTCCAGCTGACGGCGGTCCGCGCTCTCGCGTGGACGACGACGCCGTGGACGCTGCCGACGAACCTCGCGCTCGCCGTCGGGCCCGACATCGAGTACGCGGTCGTCCCCGCCGGCCCGAACGGCGCGGCCGACGGCAGGGGCGAGCCCGAGGAGCGCGAGCTCTCGGCCGAGTACCTGCTCGCCATCGACCAGGTCGGCGCCTACGCGAAGGACCTCGGCTATCCGGACGCGGAGTCGGCTCTGGCCGCCGTCTCGCGCACCCACCGCGGCTCCGAGCTCGAGGGGATCAGCTACGACCGCCTCTGGGACCACTACGCGGACACCGAGGCCTGGGGCACGCAGAACGCGTGGCGCATCCTCGTCGCCGACTACGTGACCACCAGCGAGGGCACCGGCATCGTGCACCAGGCGCCCGCCTACGGCGAGGACGACCAGAAGGTCTGCGAGGCGGCGGGCATCCCCGTCATCATCTCGGTCGACGACGGCGGCCGCTTCCTGCCGCAGATCAGCGAGGTCGCCGGCCTCCAGGTCTTCGACGCGAACAAGCCCCTCACGCAGCTCCTGCGCGCGGACCACCGGCTGCTCCGCCAGGCGAGCTACGAGCACTCGTACCCGCACTGCTGGCGCTGCCGCAATCCGCTGATCTACAAGGCGGTCTCGAGCTGGTTCGTCCGCGTCACCGCGATCCGCGACCGCATGGAGGAGCTCAACCAGGAGATCACCTGGGTCCCCGAGAACGTCAAGGACGGCCAGTTCGGCAAGTGGCTCTCGGGCGCGCGCGACTGGTCCATCAGCCGCAACCGCTACTTCGGCTCGCCGATCCCGGTATGGAAGAGCGACGACCCGGAGTACCCGCGGATCGACGTCTACGGCTCGCTGGACGAGCTGGAGCGCGACTTCGGCGTGCGCCCGGACGACCTGCACCGGCCGTTCATCGACGAGCTGACCCGCCCGAACCCCGACGACCCGACCGGGCGGTCGACGATGCGCCGGATCAGCGACGTCCTCGACGTCTGGTTCGACTCCGGATCGATGCCCTTCGCCCAGGTGCACTACCCGTTCGAGAACGCCGACTGGTTCGACACCCACAACCCAGCGGACTTCATCGTCGAGTACATCGGGCAGACGCGCGGCTGGTTCTACACGCTGCACGTGCTCTCCACCGCGCTCTTCGACCGCCCGGCGTTCCGCAACGTGGTCAGCCACGGCATCGTGCTGGGCAACGACGGGCAGAAGATGTCCAAGTCGCTGCGCAACTACCCGGACGTGGCCGAGGTCTTCGACCGCGACGGCTCCGACGCCATGCGCTGGTTCCTGATGTCGAGCCCGGTCCTCCGGGGCGGCAACCTCGTCGTGACGGAGGAGGGCATCCGCGAGGGCGTCCGCCAGGTGCTGCTGCCGCTGTGGAGCACCTGGTACTTCTTCTCCCTCTACGCCAACGCCTCGGCGGGCGGCGGCTACGAGGCGACCAGGCGCACCGGCTCCGAGGACGTCCTCGACCGCTACCTGCTGGCCAAGACCCGCGATCTGGTCGAGACCGTGACCGGCCGGCTCGAGGCGCTGGACTCCACGCTCGCGGCCGCCGCGCTCCGCGACTTCAGCGACGTGCTCACGAACTGGTACGTGCGCCGCTCCCGCGACCGCTTCTGGCAGGGCGTCGACGAGGACGGCCGCGGATCGGAGGCGTTCGACACGCTCTACACGGTCCTCGAGACCGTGTGCCGCGTCGCCGCCCCGCTCCTGCCTCTCGTCACGGAGCAGATCTGGCAGGGCCTGACCGGCGGCCGCAGCGTCCACCTCACCGACTGGCCGGAGGCGGACGAGTTCCCCGCCGACCCGGCGCTCGTGCACGCGATGGACGCTGTCCGCGGCATCTCGTCCACCGCGCTCTCCCTCCGCAAGCAGGCCGGGCTCCGCGTCCGCCTGCCGCTCGCGCGCCTGACCGTGGTGGTCGCGGACGCCGCCGAGCTCGCGCCGTTCGAGGCGATCCTCCGCGACGAGCTGAACGTGAAGGAGGTGTCGCTGGTGCCGCTGGTCGACTCCAGCGCCGCCGACTACGGCGTCACCTCCCGTCTCGCGGTCAACGCGCGCGCCGCCGGGCCCCGGCTCGGCAAGGGCGTGCAGACCGTGATCAGGGCCGCCAAGGCCGGCGACTGGAGCGAGACGGACGGTGTCGTCACCGCCGGCGGCGTCGAGCTGGTCGAGGGCGAGTACGAGGTCAGGCTCGAGGTCGGCGGCTCGGCCGGCGACGACCGCGCCATCGCCCTGCTCCCGCGCGGGGGCTTCGTGCTCCGCGACACGGCGACCACCCCCGAGCTCGAAGCGGAGGGGCTCGCCCGTGACCTCATCCGCGCGGTGCAGGACGCCCGCAAGGCGGCCGGGTTCGAGGTCAGCGACCGGATCGTCCTGGAGGTCGTGCTCGACGAGCCGAGCCTGCAGGCGCTCGAGCCGCACGCGCTCTGGATCGCGGAGGAGACCCTCGCGACCGGATGCGCGTTCACTCCGCTCACCACCGCTCTCGAGGGCGGCGAGGGCGCGATCGCCGTCGGCCCCGCGGGCACCGCCATCATCCGCGTCGAGAAGGTCGAGGCCGCCGATGTCTGATCCGTTCGAGCCGGACGACGCCGACCGCGCGGCCGCCGACGCCGTCTACGCCGCGCTGCTGGAGCGCCTGGGCGAGGCGAGCGTCCGCCCGCGCCTCGCTCCGACCCGGCGCGCCGTCGAGATCCTCGGCGACCCGCAGCGCGCCTACCCGGTGATCCAGATCGCCGGAACCAACGGCAAGACCTCGACCAGCCGGATGATCGAGAGCCTGCTGCGCGCCCACGGGCTGCGGGTGGGCCTGTTCACCAGTCCGCACCTCGAGCGCTTCAACGAGCGCATCGTCATCGACGGAGAGCCGATCTCGGACCGGAGCCTCGCCGACAACTGGCAGGACGTCGAGCCGTACCTGCGGATGACCGACGCCGAGCTGGCCGAGCAGGGCGAGGCGCCGCTGTCCTTCTTCGAGGCGATCACCGTCCTGGCCTACGCGGCCTTCGCCGACGCGCCGGTCGATGTGGCCGTCGTCGAGGTGGGGATGGGCGGCGAGTGGGACTCGACGAACGTCGCCGACGCGCAGGTCGCCGTCTTCACGCCGATCGCCCTCGACCACACCGACCGCCTCGGCTCGACGATCGAGGAGATCGCGCGCACCAAGTCGGGCATCGTCAAGCCGCTCGCATCGGTGGTCTCCGCGAGGCAGGTCCCGGAGGCGGAGGCGGTGCTGCGGCACGCGGCCGAGGCCACCGAGTCGACGATCGTCCTCGAGGGGGCGGAGTTCGACGTCGAGTCGACGACCGTCGCCGTCGGCGGCCAGGTCGTCACCGTCCGGGGACTCGTCACCACGTACGAGCAGCTGCTGCTGCCGTTCTTCGGCGACCACCAGGCCGAGAACGCCGCCGTGGCCGTCGCCGCGGTCGAGACCTTCTTGGGAGGCGGGACGCAGGAGCTCACCGGCGACGTCCTCGACGAGGGCTTCGCCGCCGCGACCTCCCCGGGCCGCCTGCAGCTCGTCGGACTGGCTCCGCGCACCGTCGTCGACGCGGCGCACAACCCGCACGGGGCCGCGTCCCTCGCCGCCGCTCTCGGGCGCTACTTCGACTTCGACCGCGTGACGGCCGTCCTCGGCGTGCTGGCCGAGAAGGACGCCGACGGGATCCTCCGGGAGCTCCGCCCCGTGGTGGACGAGCTGATCGTGACCACGGCGCCGAGCGATCGGGCGATGCCCGCCGAGGAGCTCGCCGCGCTCGCCCGCACCGTGTTCCCGGAGGAGGCGGTCCGCGTCGCCGATGACCCGCTGGGTGCTCTGACGGCCGGCCGCGTCCTCGCGGCGCGCACCGATAAGGGCGCTCTGCTGGTCACGGGCTCGATCACCCTCGTAGGCCGCACGATCAAAGCGGCCCGCGACGAGAACTGGATGGGCGCGTGAGGGCCGGACGCCCGCGGCGCTCGCGGACCGTCCGGGAGAGCCTCGGCTCGATCGTGCTCGGCTTCGAGGCGGTCATCGTCTTCCTCGCCACCCTGGTCGCCTTCGGGCTGAAGGCGGCCGACCCCGTGGTCGTGCTGGTCGGCGGAGCGGTGGTCTGCCTCGCGCTCGTCGCCACTCTGGGCCTGCTGGACCGGCCGGTCGGCTTCCGCATCGGCTGGGTGCTGCAGTTCGTTATCGTGGCCTCGGGCCTGCTGGTCCCGATCATGTACGTGATCGGCGCCGCCTTCGTGGCGCTGTGGACGTACTGCATGGTGACCGGCACCCGCCTCGACGCTCAGACGCGCCGGGCGGCGGAGCCCACCGACCCCACCGAAGGAGACCGCTGAACCATGGCCACTCAGGAGACCCTCGTCCTCGTCAAGCCCGACGGCGTCGCCCGCAACCTCACCGGCGAGATCCTCCGCCGCATCGAGGCGAAGGGCTACTCCCTCGTCGACGTGAAGCTCGTCGAGGCCGACCGGGAGCTGCTCGCCGCCCACTACGCCGAGCACGAGGGCAAGCCCTTCTACGAGCCGCTCGTCGAGTTCATGGAGAGCGGCCCGATCGTCGCCCTGCGCATCGCGGGCGACCGCGTGATCGAGGGCTTCCGCGCCCTCGCCGGCACCACCGACCCGACCACGGCCGCGCCCGGCACCATCCGCGGCGACCTCGGCCGCGACTGGGGCCTCAAAGTCCAGCAGAACCTCGTGCACGGGTCCGACTCCGAGGAGTCGGCCGCGCGCGAGCTCGGCCTCTGGTTCGCCTGAGCCGCTCGGCCGCCTGCCTCTGACGACGTCCGTCAGAGGTAGGCGAGCACGTTCAGCCTCACCTGCGCGATCACCGCGATCAGCAGGTAGCAGAGCAGCGTGATGAACGGGACCCAGCCGTAGGCGGCACCGGCGAAGCGGCGCACCCCGGCGGGGACGGGGAACACGCCCTCACGGAGGTTGCGGAGCGTCACCAGCCAGAAGCCCGGGATGACGACGGCCCAGGTGAGCATGCACCAGGGGCAGAGCGTTCCGAGCGCGAAGACGCTCGTCGCGATGAGCCAGCCCACGAACACCAGGGCCAGCAGGAAGCCGACGTTGAAGGCCGCCCAGAACCACCGGTCGAACCGGGCGCCCGCGAGCAGGCCCAGCCCCACCACGATCGGCGCGATCCAGGCCGCCAGGCCGATGAGAGGGTTCGGGAAGCCGAAGACCGCGCCCTGCACCGAGTTCAGGTTCGCACTGCACTGCACGAGCAGGCTGAAGTCGCAGCCGAGGCCCGCATCCGGGTTCTCGAGAGCGGCGAACTTGTCGTTCGTGAGGGCGAAGGCGGCGGTCCAGCCGATCACGCCGAGGACGATCAGCAGGACGGCGAAGACGACGGGGCGCTGCTGGGTGGGGGCGTCGCGCACCCCGGGATCGCTGGACACCGGGGGATTATGGCACGCGCCGGATCGGCGCCTCTGGGAATGCGTGCGATAATCGGAGCCGTCGGTCCGGGGGACCCCGCATCGACGCGAAGAAGGTTTACCGGGCGAGTACCGGGCCACAGGAGATCGACAGCGTTCCGCGAATGGACGCGCCGGATCTCCGCTCCGCCGGGAGTCGACCGCAGGTCGCACCGCGGAGGAGCGAGTGTCGGATAGTCAGTTCCGAGAGTGCAGCTGCAACCGGAGTCCCGCGCCACGAGCGCGACGGGACCGGGGGAGCGGAAGGATTCGCGGCGGGCCGAGGCCCCTCGCACGAGAGAAGCATCCGGGAAGACGACGCGGCGGACGACCCGGCCGAGGAGTGCACCAGGAATGGTGGAAGACAACAGTACGAGCGGATCCGATCGGGACCGCGACGAGCCCCGCAGCGGGGCCAGGAAGATCAGCCGCCTCTTCGGTGGCCGCCGGGCTACCCGGCGGACCGAGTCGAGCGCGCCAGCGACAGGGGAGACGATCATCGACAGCAACGAGACCGACCAGACCGGAGCCGAGGGCACCGAGCTGCCCGAGACCGGGAGCGCCGCGGAGGCGGCCGAGCCGTCGACGTCGACGGGCGCGGTGTTCTTCAACGCCCTCCCGCAGACTCCGGGCGCCGAGCAGGAGGAGCCGCGACGGCCCGCACTGCCGAGCCCGTCGCTGCTGTTCCAGGCGCCGGTCCTGCCCGACTACGTCGAGCTGGCTCCGCTGCCTCCCCGCGGTGCGCCGCTGGGCGTCCAGGAGGAGCGCGAGAGCCCGGCCGAGGAGCAGGGCTCCGTCCGCCGCCGCTCGCGCCGCCGCAGCGGCGAGAGCGAGAGGTCTGGCTCCGACGACCCCGAGAGCGCCGTCGTCCGGGTCCGCCAGGCGCGCGAGCAGCGCGAGGCCCGCGAGCCCGAGCTCATCACCGAGCCGCAGCGCATCAAGGGCTCGACCCGCCTCGAGGCCAAGAAGCAGCGCCGCCGCGACGGCCGCGACGCCGGCCGGCGCCGCACGGTCGTCACCGAGTCCGAGTTCCTCGCCCGCCGGGAGGCCGTCGACCGCGTCATGGTCGTCCGCTCGAAGGAGGACAGCATCCGCATCGGCGTGCTCGAGGACGGCGTCCTCGCCGAGCACTACGTCGCCCGCTCGCAGGAGGCGTCGCTCATCGGCAACGTCTACCTCGGCCGCGTGCAGAACGTCCTCCCGAGCATGGAGGCCGCCTTCGTCGACATCGGACGCGGGCGCAACGCCGTGCTCTACTCCGGCGAGGTCGACTGGGACGCCGCGAACAACGCCGGCGGCCCCCGCCGGATCGAGCTCGCGCTCAAGCCCGGCGACCGGGTCCTCGTCCAGGTCACGAAGGACCCCGTCGGCCACAAGGGCGCCCGTCTCACGAGCCAGATCTCGCTCCCCGGCCGCTACCTCGTCTACGTGCCCAACGGTTCGATGAACGGCATCTCGCGGAAGCTCCCGGACACTGAGCGCGCCCGCCTGAAGAAGATCCTCAAGGAGGTGCTGCCCGAGAACGTGGGCGTCATCGTCCGGACCGCGGCCGAGGGCGCCACGGAGGAGCAGCTGACCGTCGACGTCGAGCGCCTGACCGCGCAGTGGACGGCTCTCAGCGCGAAGGCCGCGACCGGGCAGGCTCCCGCTCTCCTGCACAGCGAGCCGGACCTGCTGATCAAGATCGTCCGCGACGTCTTCAACGAGGACTTCGAGAAGATGGTCATCGCCGGCGACGACGCCCGCGAGACCATCGAGCTCTACCTCAGCCAGGTCGCACCCGATCTGCTCGAGCGCGTCGAGGTCTACACGGGTGAGAAGGACGCGTTCGACGAGTTCCGCATCACGGAGCAGATCGAGAAGGCGCTGGAGCGCAAGGTGTGGCTGCCCAGCGGCGGCTCGCTCGTGATCGACCGCACCGAGGCGATGACGGTGGTCGACGTCAACACCGGCAAGTTCGTCGGCTCGGGCGGGAACCTCGAGGAGACGGTCACGAAGAACAACCTGGAGGCGGCCGAGGAGATCGTCCGCCAGCTGCGCCTGCGCGACATCGGCGGCATCATCGTCGTCTACTTCATCGTCATGGTGCTTGAGTCCAACCGCGACCTCGTGCTCCGCCGCCTGGTCGAGTGCCTGAGCCGCGACCGGACGAAGCACCAGGTCGCCGAGGTCACCTCGCTCGGCCTCGTGCAGATGACCCGCAAGAAGCTGGGCCTGGGCCTGCTCGAGACCTTCAGTGAGAACTGCGAGATCTGCGCCGGACGCGGCGTCATCGTCCACCACGACCCCGTGCTCAAGCACCGGTTGACCGCCGCTCCGCAGCAGGAGCAGCGCCGCCGGGGCAAGGGCGGCGAGCAGCAGCCCGCCGCCTCCGGGCGCTCGAACGGCGGGCAGAACGGGCAGGGCGCGCCGGCGACCAAGCCGGTCAGCACCCACGCCATCACGGACGACGCGAAGAACGCGCTCGCGCAGATCGCCGCCAGCACCATCCACCCCCAGGCCGTGCGCCAGGCGGCGGAGGAGGCGGCCGCGCTGGTCGAGGACGCCGCCGAGACCGTCGAGGCCATGGCGCCGGAGGAGTCCGCCACGGCACCCGAGGAGCAGCCGTCCGAGCCGAGCCGTCGCGGCGAGCGTCCCGCCCGGGGCGAGCGCCGTCGTCGCAGCCGCGACCGCGAGCCGCGCCAGGAGGCCGCCGAGACGGCGGCCGTCGAGTCGGCTCCCGTCGAGACCCCGGTCGAGAAGGAGATCGAGCCGGCCGCTGCCGCGCCGATCCTCGACATCCCGATCGCGCCGGTCACGCCTCCGCGCCGCGTCCGCAGCGAGGTCGCCGAGCACCTGCTCGACTCCGTGCTCGACGCTCTGCCGGCCCCCAAGCAGCCCGGCCAGGGCCGTGCGAAGAGCCGCCGCGTCACGACGGCCGCGCTCACCGGAGTCGCGGTCATCCCCGAGCAGACCCCGCGCCGCGCCGACCAGTAGCGCGACCCGGTGTCAGGAGGGCCCGGTGCCCGGCGAGAGCCGGCGCCGGGCCCTCTCGGCGTCCCGGTCGCGCCCGCGGACGCGGAGCCCGCTCCGCCTCAGCCGCTCGACCAGCTCCCGCGCGCCGACGGCGACCGCACCCGCGGCGACGAGCTCGTCGATCCGCTCCTCGGGCACGTCGTAGTGGTCCAGGTCGAAGCCGCGCTCAGGCACGCCGAGACGGCGCGCGAAGTCGTGGAGCTCCTCGAGCGAGACGTCGCTCACGAGGTGCGCCCACAGCCGGCCGTGCGCCGGCCAGCGCGCGGCGTCGACGAGGATGGCCATTCCCCGATCGTAGGCGGCGCGCCGTCCGTCCACGCGCCTCCTCCTCGACTATCGTGACGGGGTCGCCGGTCGGGTGGACACGGCTTCGCAGTCGTGTGCGTTTGACCGTGGAGCGCGGATCCCGTACTCTTGACCGTTGGTGTGGCGCGATCCATGTGCTCACGCAGATTTCCGTTGTCGCTCCGCCCCTCACGGGGCGCGGGCCGCGGTGCCGGTTCCCTCGTGTCGTGAGGAGACGGGTACGAACCGGAAGACCGGGGCTCAGCCCCGTCCCTACAAGCCCCGGACGAGGCCTCCGCTCCGTCCAGACGAGAAACAGGTACGAGAAGTGGTTTACGCAGTTGTGCGCGCCGGCGGTCGGCAGGAGAAGGTCGAGGTCGGCACCATCGTGACGATGGACCGCGTCAAGGCCGACGAGAACGGCACCGTGCAGCTTCCTGCCGTGCTGCTCGTCGACGGTGAGTCGATCACCTCGGACGCGGCGACCCTCGCGGGCGTCACCGTCACCGCCGAGGTGCTCGAGGACCTCCGTGGTCCGAAGATCATCATCCAGAAGTTCAAGAACAAGACCGGTTACAAGAAGCGCCAGGGGCACCGTCAGGACCTCACGCGCGTCAAGGTCACTGGCATCAAGTAGTCCTGCAAAGGAATTGAGCTGACCTGCGGAGCGAGCCATCGCCCTGCAGGGCAACAGCACGGGGCTGCGGCCCCCCGGTCGCGAGGAGATGAGAAAGGGCACACAAGAAGGGCGCGAGCTCCACTCGCAACGGTCGCGACTCGAACGCGCAGCGTCTCGGCGTCAAGCGCTTCGGCGGCCAGGTCGTGAACGCGGGCGAGATCATCGTCCGCCAGCGCGGCACGCACTTCCACCCCGGCGCGAACGTCGGACGCGGTGGCGACGACACCCTGTTCGCCCTCTCGGCGGGCGCTGTCGAGTTCGGCAGCAAGGGCGGCCGCAAGGTCGTCAACATCGTGGCGGCCGCCCAGTAGGGTCGACCTCCTCGGCCGCACAGGCACAGGACGCAAGGGGCGGGCTTCGGCTCGCCCCTTGCGCGTTTACCGGGGCACAGCCCCCCGGCGCCGGCATCCCGGCGCCGCACGCACTCACGGACGGATTCACACCATGGTCACCTTCGTCGACAACGTCACGCTGCATCTGCGTGCCGGCCACGGCGGCAACGGCTGCGTCTCCGTCCGTCGCGAGAAGTTCAAGCCGCTCGCCGGCCCCGACGGCGGCAACGGCGGGCACGGGGGCGACATCGTCCTCGTCGCCGACCCGCAGACGACGACGCTGCTCGCCTACCACCGCCACCCGCACCGCAGCTCCGAGAACGGCGGTCCCGGCATGGGCGACCACCGCGCGGGCGGGAACGGCGAGCTCATGGAGCTCCCCGTCCCGGTCGGCACGGTCGTCAAGTCGCCGGACGGCGACCAGCTGATCGACATGGACGAGCCCGGCCTCCGGTTCGTCATCGCTCCGGGCGGGCAGGGCGGGCTCGGCAACGCCTCGCTCGCCACCACGAAGCGCAAGGCGCCCGGCTTCGCGCTGCTCGGCACGCCGGGCTGGGAGGGCGACGTCGTCCTCGAGCTGAAGACCGTCGCGGACGTCGCGCTCGTCGGATTCCCCTCGGCGGGCAAGTCGAGCCTCGTCGCGGCGATCTCGGCGGCCAAGCCGAAGATCGCGGACTACCCGTTCACGACCCTCGCGCCCAACCTCGGCGTCGTGCAGGCGGGGGAGTCGCGCTTCACCGTCGCCGACGTGCCCGGTCTCATCGAGGGCGCGAGCGAGGGCAAGGGCCTGGGCCTGGAGTTCCTCCGCCACGTCGAGCGCTGCACCGCGCTCGTCCACGTGCTCGACTGCGCCACGCTCGAGCCCGGCCGCGACCCGCTGACCGACCTCGACATCATCCTCGGGGAGCTGGCGGCGTACCCCGTTGGCGACGGACAGGTGCCGCTGATCGAGCGGCCGCAGCTGATCGCGCTCAACAAGGTCGACGTGCCCGAGGCCCAGGAACTGGCCGACTTCGTCCGGGCCGACCTCGAGGGCCGCGGCTACCGCGTGTTCGAGATCTCGACGGTCAGCCACTCGGGACTCCGCCAGCTGACGTTCGCCCTCGCCGAGATCGTCGAGAAGCACCGCCTCGAGCTCGCCGCCGTGCCGCGGGTGGAGCGCATCACCATCCGCCCCCGCGCCGTGGACGAGAAGGACTTCGAGATCCGGGTCGAGGGCGGCTCGTACGGCAACGTGTACCGGGTCCTGGGCACCAAGCCCGTGCGCTGGGTCGCGCAGACCGACTTCACGAACGACGAGGCCGTCGGCTTCCTCGCCGACCGCCTGGCCAAGCTCGGAGTCGAGAACGGCCTCTTCTCGGCCTGAGCGGTCGCCGGCTCCACCGTCGTCATCGGCCCCGGCGACGGCGTCGTCTTCGACTGGGAGCCGACCCTCACCTCGACGGCCGAGCTCATCACCGCGCCCCGCGGAACGGACCTCCGCCTCGAGGACAACCGGCGCAAGACCCGCAACGAGCGTCGCGAGGACTACTTCGAGCGGATGGACGCCAAGGCCGAGGCCCGCGCGGAGCTCGAGCGCGAGCGCCAGGGTGGCGTCTGGCGCGTCGCCGACGAGGGCGACGGCACGGAGGCCGTCGAGGAGAGCTGACTCCCGCCGCCGGGGTCGTCTGCCTCTACACTGGCCGGATGCCGCAGACGACCCCCGACAGCAGTGCGCTGACCGAGCGGTTCGCCGCCTCCCGCGTCGCGTCGCGCTCCCTCCGCAGTGCGACCACCGACCTCAAGAACCGGGCTCTGCTCGCCATCGCCGACGCGGTGCGCTCGAGCGCCGAGCGCGTCGTCCCGGCGAACGAGCTCGACCTCCAGCGGGGTCGCGAGATCGGCATGAGCGCGGGCCTGCAGGACCGCCTCCGCCTCGATGCGGCGCGCCTGGGGTCCCTCGCCGACGCCGTCGTCGCGGTCGTCGGGCTCACCGATCCGGTCGGGCAGACGGTGCGGGGATCGAACCTGCCCAACGGCGCCTCCCTCACCCAGGTGCGGGTCCCGTTCGGCGTGGTCGGAGCGATCTACGAGGCGCGCCCGAACGTCACCATCGACATCGCGGCGCTCGCCCTCAAGAGCGGGAACGCCGTGATCCTGCGCGGAGGCACGGCCGCGGAGAACACGAACCGCGTCCTGGTGGAGCTGCTGCAGGAGGCCGTCGCCTCCGTCGGCCTGCCCGCCGAGCTGGTGCAGACGGTCGACGACCACGGCCGCGAGGGCGCGAAGGCCCTCATGCGAGCGCGCGGCTACGTCGACGTCCTGGTGCCGCGGGGGAGCGCGGGCCTCATCGAGTCGGTCGTGACGGAGTCGACGGTCCCCGTGATCGAGACGGGCGCCGGAGTCGTCCACGTCTTCCTCGACGCCAGTGCCGACGAGCAGTGGGCCGTGGACATCGTCCACAACGCCAAGGTGCAGCGTCCGAGCACCTGCAACGCCCTCGAGACCCTCCTCGTCCACCGCGACGCCGCCGAGCGCCTCCTCCCGCCCGTCCTCGGCCGGCTCGCGGAAGCGGGAGTGACCGTGCACGGCGACGAGCGCGTCGCGGCGCTCTGGCCCGACGCGGTGCCCGCCACCGATGAGGACTGGTCCGCGGAGTACTACTCGCTCGACGTCGCCGTCGCGATCGTCGACGACCTCGACGCCGCGATGGCCCACATCGACCGGTACTCCACCCACCACACCGAGTCGATCGTGACGAACGACCTCCGGAGCGCCGAGCGCTTCCTCGCCGAGGTCGACTCCGCGGTCGTGATGGTCAACGCCTCCACCCGCTTCACCGACGGCGGGGAGTTCGGGTTCGGCGCCGAGGTCGGCATCTCGACGCAGAAGCTGCACGCTCGGGGCCCCATGGGCCTTCCCGAGCTGACCAGCACGAAGTGGCTGCTGCGCGGCGCGGGACAGGTCCGCGCCTAGCGCCCGGACCGGCGATCCGCCGTCGAGCGGCGTCCGGGTAGACTCGTCGGAGCCCCGCCGGGGCGACCACGACCTCCAAGGAGCACTGCATGTCCCTCGCGACGACCGTCCTCGCCGAAGCAGCGGCCCACACGGAGCTGCCGTTCCCCCCGATCGTCTTCGGCCTGATCGCCGCCGTCGCCTTCACGGCCCTCGGCTTCGTCACCTGGAGCTACCGCGACGTGGCGAACCGCCACTCGCACAAGACCGGCGCCGGCTCCCACGACCAGCACGGTCACGGACACTAGGCGGGGAGCCCAGCGATCGTGACGTCCGCCGCGAGCGGAGGCCCGCGGCGTCCGCGCATCGGCGTGATGGGCGGCACCTTCGACCCGATCCACCACGGTCACCTGGTCGCCGCCTCCGAGGTGGCCCAGTCGTTCGACCTGGACGAGGTCGTCTTCGTGCCCACCGGCCAGCCGTGGCACAAGAAGACGGTGACCTCCGCCGAGCACCGGTACCTGATGACGGTGATCGCGACGGCGTCGAACCCGCGCTTCACCGTCAGCCGCGTCGACGTGGACCGCATCGGCACGACCTACACGATCGACACCCTGCGCGACATCCACGCCGCGCACCCCGACGCCGAGCTGTTCTTCATCACCGGCGCGGACGCGGTCGCTCAGATCCTGAGCTGGAAGGACTACGACGAGCTGTGGGAGCTGGCCCACTTCGTCGCCGTCAGCCGGCCGGGGCACGTCCTCAACGTTTCGGGATTGCCGGCCCAGGACGTATCCTTATTGGAGATTCCGGCACTGGCGATCTCCTCGACCGACTGTCGGAGCCGCGTCAACCGGGGTCATCCGGTCTGGTACCTGGTTCCCGACGGTGTCGTCCAGTACATCTCGAAGCACCACCTGTATCGGAGCACGTCATGACAGTTCAGCCCGAGGAGAAGCCGCTCACCCGGCGCGAGATCCGCGAGCGCGAGAGGCGCGAGGCCGGTGCGGCCACGACCGCCGCCGTTCCGACGACGTCCCGCCGGGCTGCCACCGCGACCGCCACCACCGCCGGCGACATGCCGGTGCTGACCCCCACCCAGGCCCTGCGGATCACCCCCGTCGAGCCGAGCCCCGCGAGCGAGCCCGACCTGCGCACCTCCTCGATGGAGATCGTCGCCACCGAGAACGCCACGGGCCGCCAGCTGACCCGTCGGGAGCTGCGCGCACTGCTGGCGCAGCAGCAGGCGGAGAAGGTCGCCGCCGCCCCGGAGGCGGAGCCGCCCGCCGACGAGGAGCGGTCCGACGACGAGCGCGCCTACGACGTGTAGGGCGGCCTCGAGCGCGCCTCGGCGCTCCCGCGGGCCTGGGCGGTCCCCTGGATCGAGGCGGCCGACGAGTCCCGTGATGCGGAGCCGCTGCCCGAGGGCGCAGCGGAGCAGGAGCCGGAGGGCGACGAGGACGTCGTCACCGAGGACGCCCCCGAGGCGTCCGAGGAGGAGGCGGACGAGTCCGCCACCGATGCGACCGCGGACGCCGACGAGGCCGACGCGGCCGAGGTGCACGAGGCCGAGATCGAGAGCTCCTCCGCCGACGACGAGACGCCGTCCGCGGACGCCTCCGACGAGCGGGACGCGGACGACGAGCAGCCGACGGCCGGCGAGCAGCCCGAGCAGCCGCACCTGAACACCGCGCTCTTCGCGTCGGTGGGCGGATCCCTCGACATCGCCGACGAGAAGGCCACCGAGATCACCGGGAGCTTCGAGCCGCCGATCGAGCACCTCGCCATCACCGAGGAACTCGACAGCAAGTCGAAGGAGGAGGTGGACGCCTCGTTCGACTCCCTCATCGCGAGCGGAGTCGCCGCCACCGGTGCCGTCACCACCACCAACGCGCTGATCCTGCCGACCACGGGTCCCGGCGCGACCGTCGGCACCGACACGGGGGAGATCCTCGTCACCGGCTCGTTCGACCTCCCGCGCAGCCTCGGCTCCACGGGCCAGCACCCGAACCTCTACGACTCGCCCGATGTGGACCGCTACGTCGACCGCATCGACCGCGAGCAGCCCGTCGGCGAGTCCGAGCCGGTCCGGGCGTCCAGCGCCGTCTCCACCCACGCCGCCGGCACTTCGATGATCGCGCCGCAGAAGCGCGCCGGCGTGAGCGTCCCGGTGGTCCTCGCGATCACCGCGGCCGTCCTGCTGGTCGGCGCGATCGCGCTGTTCATCGGCGGCTTCGTGCTCAACATCTTCTGATCTCCACCACCGACACTGAAGGCTTCATGACTGCGACCGATTCCGCCCGCGCCCTGCTCCAGCTCGCGGCCACCGCCGCCGACTCCAAGGGCGGTGAGGACCTCGTCGCCCTCGACGTCTCGGGGCCGCTGCCGCTGGTCGACATCTTCCTCCTCGCCACCGGCCGCTCCGAGCGCAACGTTGTCGCGATCGCGAACGAGGTGGAGGACCGCCTGAACGACTCCGGCGCCAAGCTGCTGCGCCGCGAGGGCCGTGCGGAGGGCCGCTGGATCCTCCTCGACTTCGGCGACCTCGTCGTGCACGTCTTCCACGAGGAGGACCGCATGTACTACTCGCTCGAGCGCCTCTGGAAGGACTGCCCGACGGTGCCGTTCACCCTCGAGCAGCCTGTCGCCGTCGACTCGTCGACGTCCCCGAACTGACGAACACGCCCGGCGACAGCGCTCGATTTCACTTCACGCGGATCGTGTTGTAGTTTATTCGAGTTGCTTCCGCCGGGCGGAGACAGCGAAAGACATCACGAAGCAAGACAGAACAGAACATGGGTCCGTGGCGCAGCTGGTAGCGCACCTGCATGGCATGCAGGGGGTCAGGGGTTCGAATCCCCTCGGATCCACCGAAAAGGTCCGCACTCCTCCGGGAGTGCGGACCTTCGTCGTTCCCGGCGTTACAGGGTCTGGCGTCGTCCTGTCCGGCTCAGGCCGGTCAGGCCAGCCAGGACCGTGCCCGTCCGGCCACCGGGGTCCCCCTGCTGGTCACGCACGGGTCGGCCCGACCGGCTCCACATGGCCGCCGCATCCGGCGAGGAATCCGGAGAGCTCGCCCCAGGCGTCCTCCCCGATCGTGGTGCCCGGGCGCCGTGCGAGATCGGCCAGAGCGTCCGTCAGCTCGTCGACTCCCGTCAGGATCCTCGTCCGTGCCGCTCCCGTGCCCTGCCATCCGGGCGCGTACGTCCTGACGTCGGGGTGGCTGTAGAGCACGGCCGTCTCGAACCACGGCATGGGCAGACCGTTCAGGGCCAGGTGCTCCTTGAGCCTCGCGGCCTGGATCCGGACCTGCCGGGCGGGGACGTGCTGCTCGACATGCGTGCGCACCGTCCACCGCGACACCGTCCCCGGTGCGATCTGAACCGCGAAGGCCTCGGGCAGTGCATCCTCGTCGAGGAGGACGCCGTAGGAGGGGTGGACGGTACCGGGTCGCACGCCGTCGAAGACGACCCCCTGCCAGTACTTGGCCTCGATGATGAGCGCGCCGTGCCGGGTGAGCAGCAGATGGTCGATCTGCGCGAGGAAGCGGCGCGTCGTGCGCGCCTCGACCGGTACGAAGACGACGTTCGTGGCGAGAACGCCGGACAGCCCCGCCGAGGCGCACGCCTCCCGGATCAGGGTGTGCGAGACGGCCTCGCTGCTCCAGGTCCTGGCGAGCGCGTCACGGGTCTGCTCGACCTCCTCCTGCGCCGTCTCGAGCTCGGTCCGACTGAGGTCGCGCTCGGCGTCGCGCGCGCGCGTCAGTGCCTTGAGCGCCGCCTCGTGGCTCCGGTCGCGCTCGGCGATCGTGCGCTGGTGCTCCTCCGAGGCCTCCTCCGCGGCCTGCTCCGCCGCCGCTCTCGCCGCAGTGCGCCGTCGGCGGCCGGCGACGACCGTGATGAGAAGGGCCAGGAGCAGGGCGGCCGCGACGGCCCAGGGGAGGTACTCGTTATGGTCCCCAGGCAAGCACGGACCACCGACCGTGCGCCGCGACGGCTCCCGATCACGCCGCTCGGCGGACCGGCCGCGGTGCGCTCGCTCGTGCCCGGCCCGGACGTCTTCGTCGGCGTCCGCCTGCGCGCGCGGCGGAGACGCCGACCCTGCGCCGGCCGATCGCGCAGGCGGAGCCCTACCGCCGCCTGGCGGACGCGATGCGCGACCAGCACGAGGTCCGGCTGACCGGCGTCGAGGGCACGCTGCTGGGCTTCGTCGGCCCGCAGCCGTTCCAGGGGATCAGCGTCGCCGGCCTGCACACGCACGTCGTCGACACCACCGGAGGGATCGGCGGCCACGTGCTCGCCGCCTCCGGAGTCGCGGGCCTGATCGAGATCGAGCGGTACAGCGGCATCACCGTCCGCGTGCCGGAGTCGGACGACCACCTGCGAGCCGACCTCGACGCGGCGGCCGACGCAGACGCCGCGATCCGCGCCGTGGAGACCGACCACCCGCGCTGAGCGGCCCTACCCTGGACGCATGCCCTCACTGCGCGACGTCCATGCCGTCATCGACCGTCTCTGGCCGGAGGCGGCCGCCGAGAGCTGGGACGCGCCCGGCCTGGTCACCGGCGACCCCGACGCCGCGGTGGAGCGGATCCTGCTCACGGTCGACGTGGTCTCCGACACCGTCGCGGAGGCCGTCGACGGCGGATACCAGCTCCTGGTCGCGCACCACCCGCTGCTGCTGCGCGGCGTCACCTCGATCGCCGAGGACGGCTACAAGGGCCGCCTGCTCGCGGACCTCATCCGGGGCGGCTGCGCACTGATCTCGGCCCACACGAACGCCGACATCGTCGCGGACGGGGTCTCGGACGTGATCGCCACCCGCCTCGGCCTGACCGGCGCGACTCCGCTCGTCCCGGGCGCCGACCCGTCGGTCGGGCTCGGCCGAGTGGGCGACCTGCCCGAGGAGGTGACGCTCGGACGCCTTGCCGGAGCCGTGGCCGAGCTCCTGCCGGCCACCGCAGGGGGAGTCCGGGCCGCGGGCGCCTACGAGACGCCCGTGCGCCGCGTGTCGCTCTGCGGGGGAGCGGGGGACTCGCTCCTGGACGCCCCCGCCGTCCGCACGAGCGACGTCTTCATCACCGCCGACCTCCGGCACCACCCGGCGTCCGAGGCGCGCGAGAAGGCCCTGCACGGCACCGGTCCCGCCCTCATCGACGTCTCGCACTGGGCGAGCGAGTGGCTGTGGCTCGACGTCGCCGCGACCGCGCTGCGGGAGGCCCTGCCCACGGTCACCGTCGAGGTGAGCGAGACCCGCACCGACCCGTGGGATTTCGCGATCGTGCACTGACCCGCCGCGGGCACGGGAGAATGGACGCGGCGCGCCCGTACTGCGCGCCGGGAACGAGGACCGCCACGTGAAAGCCAGCCCCGCACACCAGCGCGAACTCCTGACTCTGGCGAGTCTGGACACGAGGGGCGCGCAGCTGCGCCACGCCCTCGCGACGCTCCCGCAGATCGCGCGGATCCAGGCGATGCAGGCCCGCGACAACGAGACCCGCCGCTCCCTCGCCGAACGCAGAGGGCGCCTCGAGGACGTGCGCACCGAGCTCGGGCGCATCGAGTCCGACGTCAGCGTGGTCGAGAAGCGGCTCACCCGCGATCGCGATCGGCTGCAGACCGCATCCGCGGCCAAGGACATCGCCGCGCTCGAGAGCGAGATCACCTCCCTCGTGAAGCGACGGGGAGACCTCGAGGACATCGAGCTGACCCTGATGGAGCGGATCGAGGGCATCGAGTCCGAGGTCGCCGCGGCTCAGGCCGAGCGCGACGAGGTCGTCGCCTCGCTCGGGACCCTCGCCGAGGAGCGCGACGCGCAGGCCGAGAAGCTCCGCGACAAGCAGGAGGCGCTCGCCCGGGACCGGGCGGACCTGGTGCCGACCCTTCCGGAGGACCTGGTCGAGCTGTACGAGAAGCAGCGCGCCCGCTACGGAGTCGGCGCGGCCCTCCTCCGCGGGAAGGTGTCGGAGGGGAGCGGCGTGGCCCTCACCGAGTCGGACCTCTCCTGGATCCGCGCCTCCGCTCCCGACGAGGTCGTCCTCTGCCCCGACAGCGGCTGCATCCTGGTGCGCGGCGAGGAGTCCACCCTCGCCTGAGCCGTACACTGGACGGGCGAACGGGCCGGCAAGACGGTCGCGTCACCGCGGCGAGAGCCGTGGTGCCGAGGAACGTCCGGGCTCCGCAGAGCAGGGCGGTGGGCAACACCCACCCGGGGCGACCCGCGAGACAGTGCCACAGAGAACAGACCGCCGTCGGCTCCGGCCGGCGGTAAGGGTGAAACGGTGGTGTAAGAGACCACCAGGGGCCGGAGTGATCCGGTCCGCTCGGTAAACCTCGCCCGGAGCAAGGTCAGACAGAGGACGATGCGGCTGCTCGTCGGGTCCTCGGGTAGACCGCTGGAGGGTCACGGCGACGTGGCTCCGAGAGAGATGGCCGTCCAGCGCCCGCCGAGAGGCGCGGCGTGAACAGAACCCGGCGTATCAGCCGACCCCTTCGCCACGAGATGCCCCGCCCCGGCGGGGCATCTCGCGTCTCCGCCGGTCGCCGAGCTCGCGCTCCCGCCCGCAGGCAGCTCGACGGCCTGCCGTGGCGGTTCCCGGGTCTCGATACATCCTTGCGCCGCCACTCGACAGGACTGGCGCGGTCCATCTCTCGCGCTGCCTCCTGCGGACGAAGCGGTGCAGCACGACGTCCGGCAGGCGCCGATCCCGGAGGACGGTCCTGAGACGCCGTTGCGGATCGCCGCCGAGGACCAGGTGCCCCCGCCCCGTCGTGGCTCACCGCGACCGCTGAACCCTGAAAGTCTGATCACGTCCGTCCGCCGTGGCGCCACTCACCAGGCGAACCGGCGAAACGCGTGCCAGCGTTGCGCCGTAGCCGTCCGCACCCCGCTCCCCGGAACGCGTCACCTCCCGAGGCCGACCGCGCCTCGGCGGGCGGGGACCGTCGAGGAAAAAGACTCAGCCCCGCCCTGCGAGCGCGGCCGCGCCGAGGATGCCGGCATTGTTGCGGAGCGCCGCCGGAATGATCGGGGTGCGCAGGTCGAGCAGCGGGAGGAACTCGTCGTGGTGCTTGGAGATGCCGCCGCCGACGATGAAGAGATCGGGCCAGAGCAGCGCCTCGAGGTGGGAGTAGTAGCGCTGCAGGCGCTTCGCCCAGTGCTTGTAGTCGAGGTCGTCGCGCTCCTTGGCGGCGAACGAGGCCTTCTTCTCGTAGTCGCCGCCGTGGATCTCGAGGTGGCCGAGCTCAGCGTTGGGGATGAGGATCCCGTCGTGGATCTGCGCCGTCCCGATGCCGGTGCCGAGGGTGGTCATGATGACCAGGCCCTCCTTGTCCTTCGCCGCTCCGAAGCGCGACTCGGCGTAGCCCGCCGCATCGGCGTCGTTGACGAAGAAGATGTTCCGGCCGATCGCGTCCTCGAACAGCTTCTCGGCCTCGAGGCCGATCCACTCGTCCGACACGTTCGCCGCCGACATCGTCCGTCCGTGGACGACGACGGCGGGGAAGCAGATGCCGACCGGGGTGTCCGAGGGCAGGTCCGGGATCTTCTCGAGGATCTGCTGGACGGTGGCGACGATGTCCTTCGGCGTGCCGCCCGGGGGAGTGGCGAGCTTCATCCGGTCGCTGAGCAGAGTGCCCGCGGCCAGGTCCACCGAGGCCCCCTTGATGCCCGTTCCCCCGATGTCGATCCCGATGGCGGTCGCCGCAGCAGTCATAGCGGCCATGCTAGCGAAGGGCGGGGGTGCGGACCGACGCGGGCTGCGGCGTAGGATCGCGGCATGGCTGACGGCGACGCGAACTCCTGGTGGTACAACCTCAAGGCCGGCACGGTGGAGCAGGGATTCGTGTCCCCCTCCGTCGACCGGGTGGGACCCTTCTCCTCTCGCGAGGAGGCGGAGCACGCCCTCGAGCGGCTGCACGAGAACAGCCGCAAGTGGGCAGAGGAGGACGCCGCCGAGGACCGCTGACCGCGGCTACTCGTAGCTGTGCTCGGCGCCGGGGTAGGCGCCGGACTCCACGTCGTCCCGGTACGCGGTGACCGCTCCGGTGAGCACGCCGCGCAGATCCGCGTACTGCTTCACGAAGCGGGGGATGCGGCCGGTGGTGAATCCGGCGAAATCCGTCCACACGAGCAGCTGTCCGTCGACGTGCGGTCCCGCTCCGACTCCGATCGTCGGGATGCGCAGCTCCTCCGTCACCTGACGTGCCGCGTCCGCGGGCACCATCTCGAGGACGACGGCGAACGCCCCGGCCTCCTGGACGGCTCGCGCGTCGGCGAGCAGCTGCTCGATGCCCTCGCCGCGCCCCTGGACCATGTGGCCGCCGAGCCCGTGCTCGCTCTGCGGCGTGAAGCCGATGTGCGCCATCACGGGGATGCCCGCCTCGACGATGCGCCGGATCTGCTCGGCGGAGCGGACCCCGCCCTCGAGCTTCACCGCGTGTGCGTGCGTCTCCTTCATGAAGCGGAACGCCGTGTGCAGCGCGTCGTCGGCACCCGACTCGTAGGAGCCGAAGGGCATGTCGGCGACGACGAAGGCGCGCTCGACGGCTCCGGCGACGGCACGCGCCAGCGGGATGAGCTCGTCGACGGTGACGGGCAGAGTGGTGTCGTAGCCGAGCACCGTGTTGCCGGCGGAGTCGCCCACGAGGAGGAAGTCGATCCCGGCGTCGTCGAAGATCTTCGCCGTGAGCTGGTCGTAGCTGGTCAGCCCGGTGATGCGGACACCGGAGTCCTTCGCGTTCTGGAAGTGGCGGGTTCGAACGCGTTTCACGGGCTGCGCTGACATGGGCGCCAGTCTACGGCGCGCCTCGGGCGCCCCGCGGGCCCCGGTCGGAGGCAGTAGCCTGAGGGTCGAAACAGGAGGGGTCTGGATGGACAAGCAACGGGACTTCGTTCTTCGCACCATTGAAGAGCGAGGGATCAAATTCGTTCGCCTCTGGTTCACCGACGTCGTCGGCACGCTGAAGTCGGTCGCGATCGCGCCGGCCGAGGTGGAGGGCGCGTTCGCGGAGGGGCTCGGCTTCGACGGCTCCGCCATCGAGGGCCTCACCCGCTCCTTCGAGGCCGACGTCCTCGCGCATCCGGACCCGTCGACCTTCCAGATCCTCCCGTGGCGCGGAGAGATCGACCCGACGGCGCGGATGTTCTGCGACATCACCACGCCGGACGGCCAGCCCGCCGTCGCCGACCCGCGCAACGTGCTCAAGCGCACGCTGGCGAAGGCGGCCGAGCGCGGGTTCACCTTCTACACGCACCCCGAGATCGAGTTCTACCTCCTCAAGTCGTCGTCCTTCGGCGCCGAGGGTCCGGAGCCGGTCGACTCCGCCGGGTACTTCGACAACGTCCCCGGAGGCACGGCGCACGACTTCCGCCGCCGCTCCGTGCGCATGTTGGAGGATCTGGGCATCTCGGTCGAGTTCAGCCACCACGAGGCGGGCCCCGGCCAGAACGAGATCGACCTCCGCTACGCGGACGCGCTCACGACGGCCGACAACATCATGACCTTCCGCACCGTGATCAAGGAGGTGGCGATCGAGCAGGGCGTCTACGCGACGTTCATGCCGAAGCCGCTCTCCGGGCACCCCGGCTCGGGCATGCACACGCATCTCTCGCTCTTCGAGGGCGACGTGAACGTGTTCTACGAGCAGGGCGCCCAGTACCAGCTCTCGAAGCTCGGCCGTCAGTTCATCGCGGGCCTGCTCAAGCACGCCCCCGAGATCACCGCCGTGACGAACCAGTTCGTCAACTCCTACAAGCGGCTCTGGGGCGGCGACGAGGCGCCCAGCTACGTCTCGTGGGGCCACAACAACCGGTCCGCCCTCGTGCGCGTTCCGCTCTACAAGCCCAACAAGGGGCAGTCGTCGCGCCTCGACTACCGGGCGCTGGCCTCCGCGCCGAACCCCCACCTGCCGTACCCCCTCCTCCTGTCAGCCGGGCTGAATCGCATCGAGCAGGGCTACGAGCTCCCGGCCGAGGCCGAGGACAACGTGTGGGCCCTGTCGGACGCGGAGCGCCGGGCGCTCGGCTACGGCGCCCTGCCCGCCAGCCTCGACCGCGCCATCTCGCTGATGGAGGAGTCCGAGCTCGTGGCCGAGACGCTGGGCGAGCAGGTGTTCAACTTCGTGCTGCTCAACAAGCGGAAGGACTGGGCCGAGTACCGCGCCCAGGTCACGCCGTACGAGCTGCGCAGCAATCTCGAGATGCTCTGACGCCTCGGCCATGCCCCGCGAACGCTCCCTCCGCGATGTCGCACGCCTCGGCTTCGCCGCGCTCGGCGAGACCGGGGCACGGCTGGCCGAGGCGGAGGAGCTGGCCGGGCGGCAGCTCGAGTCGGTGCTGCCCTCCTTCGCCCGGGTGGCGGACCCGGACGAGGCGCTGCTCGCTCTGATCGACCTGCTGCGGCGGCACCGCGACCGGATGGACGCGGTCCTCGCCGACGACGAGGCCCTGACCCGGCTGCTTCTGGTGGTGGGGGCCTCCTCCGGCCTCGCCGACTTCCTCCAGCGCCGGCCCGACGAGCTGGCCAGCGTGCTCGAGCCGGTGCGCACGCTCCCCGGGCGCGCCGAGATGAAGGCCGAGCTGCTCGAGTCGGTCGGCGCCGTCGACGGGGTCGGCCTGGCTCAGGTCGTGGACGACGATCCTGGTGAGGAGGCGGCGGTACCGCACGCGCAGCGCCGTCCAGCCCGCCTCCTCCCGGAGCGACGAGAAGCCGTCGACGGCGCCGACCGACTCGAGCAGCTCGGCCTTCATCTCGGCGCGCCCGGGGAGCGTGCGCACCGGCTCGAGCACGCTGGCCAGCTCGTCGGGCCGGCGCTGGAGGAAGTCGGCGAGGCCGGAGGAGGCCCCCACCACCAGAAGCAGCCGGGTCAGGGCCTCGTCGTCGGCGAGGACCGCGTCCATCCGGTCGCGGTGCCGCCGCAGCAGGTCGATCAGAGCGAGCAGCGCCTCGTCCGGGTCCGCCACCCGGGCGAAGGAGGGCAGCACCGACTCGAGCTGCCGCCCGGCCAGCTCCTCCGCCTCGGCCAGCCGTGCCCCGGTCTCGCCGAGCGCGGCGAAGCCGAGGCGTGCGACATCGCGGAGGGAGCGTTCGCGGGGCATGGCCGAGGCGTCAGAGCATCTCGAGATTGCTGCGCAGCTCGTACGGCGTGACCTGGGCGCGGTACTCGGCCCAGTCCTTCCGCTTGTTGAGCAGCACGAAGTTGAACACCTGCTCGCCCAGCGTCTCGGCCACGAGCTCGGACTCCTCCATCAGCGAGATGGCGCGGTCGAGGCTGGCGGGCAGGGCGCCGTAGCCGAGCGCCCGGCGCTCCGCGTCCGACAGGGCCCACACGTTGTCCTCGGCCTCGGCAGGGAGCTCGTAGCCCTCCTCGATGCCCTTCAGCCCGGCTGCCAGGAGCAGCGAGTACGCCAGGTAGGGGTTCGCCGCGGAGTCCAGCGCCCGGTACTCGATGCGCGACGACTGCCCCTTGTTGGGCTTGTAGAGCGGAAAGCGCATGAGGGCGGACCGGTTGTTGTGGCCCCACGAGACGTAGCTGGGCGCCTCGTCGCCGCCCCAGAGCCGCTTGTAGGAGTTGACGAACTGGTTCGTCACGGCGGTGATCTCGGGGGCGTGCTTGAGCAGGCCCGCGATGAACTGACGGCCGAGCTTCGAGAGCTGGTACTGGGCGCCCTGCTCGTAGAACACGTTCACGTCGCCCTCGAAGAGCGAGAGATGCGTGTGCATGCCCGAGCCGGGGTGCCCGGAGAGCGGCTTCGGCATGAACGTCGCGTAGACGCCCTGCTCGATCGCCACCTCCTTGATCACGGTGCGGAAGGTCATGATGTTGTCGGCCGTCGTGAGCGCGTCCGCGTAGCGGAGGTCGATCTCGTTCTGGCCGGGGCCCGCCTCGTGGTGGCTGAACTCGACCGAGATGCCCAGATCCTCCAACATCCGCACTGAGCGGCGGCGGAAGTCGTGCGCCGTGCCTCCGGGGACGTTGTCGAAGTACCCGGCGGAGTCGACCGGCTCCGGACCCTCGGCGCCGAAGGACGACGACTTGAGGAGGTAGAACTCGATCTCGGGGTGCGTGTAGAAGGTGAACCCGCGCTCGGCCGCCTTCGCCAGCGTGCGCTTGAGCACGTTGCGCGGGTCGGCGACGGCGGGCTGGCCGTCCGGCGTGGTGATGTCGCAGAACATCCGCGCCGTCGGGTCGATCTCTCCGCGCCACGGGAGGATCTGGAAGGTCGACGGGTCCGGATGCGCGAGGACGTCGGCCTCGAAGGAGCGGGTGAGGCCCTCGATGGCGGAGCCGTCGAAGCCGAGCCCCTCCGCGAACGCGCCCTCCACCTCGGCCGGCGCGATCGCGACCGACTTCAGCGTGCCGACGACGTCGGTGAACCAGAGGCGAACGAATTTGATCCCTCGCTCTTCAATGGTGCGAAGAACGAAGTCCCGTTGCTTGTCCATCCAGACCCCTCCTGTTTCGACCCTCAGGCTACTGCCTCCGACCGGGGCCCGCGGGGCGTCCGAGGCGCGCCGTAGACTGGCGCCCATGTCAGCGCAGCCCGTGAAACGCGTTCGAACCCGCCACTTCCAGAACGCGAAGGACTCCGGTGTCCGCATCACCGGGCTGACCAGCTACGACCAGCTCACGGCGAAGATCTTCGACGACGCCGGGATCGACTTCCTCCTCGTGGGCGACTCCGCCGGCAACACGGTGCTCGGCTACGACACCACTCTGCCCGTCACCGTCGACGAGCTCATCCCGCTGGCGCGTGCCGTCGCCGGAGCCGTCGAGCGCGCCTTCGTCGTCGCCGACATGCCCTTCGGCTCCTACGAGTCGGGTGCCGACGACGCGCTGCACACGGCGTTCCGCTTCATGAAGGAGACGCACGCACACGCGGTGAAGCTCGAGGGCGGGGTCCGCTCCGCCGAGCAGATCCGGCGCATCGTCGAGGCGGGCATCCCCGTGATGGCGCACATCGGCTTCACGCCGCAGAGCGAGCACGGGCTCGGCGGCCACATGGTCCAGGGGCGCGGCGAGGGCATCGAGCAGCTGCTCGCCGACGCGCGAGCCGTCCAGGAGGCCGGGGCGTTCGCCGTCGTCCTCGAGATGGTGCCCGCGGACGCGGCACGTCAGGTGACGGAGGAGCTGCGCATCCCGACGATCGGAGTCGGAGCGGGACCGCACGTCGACGGACAGCTGCTCGTGTGGACGGATTTCGCCGGATTCACCACCGGCCGCATCCCCCGCTTCGTGAAGCAGTACGCGGATCTGCGCGGCGTGCTCACCGGAGCGGTCACCGCGTACCGGGACGACGTGGAGTCCGGCGCCTACCCCGGCGCCGAGCACAGCTACGAGTAGCCGCGGTCAGCGGTCCTCGGCGGCGTCCTCCTCTGCCCACTTGCGGCTGTTCTCGTGCAGCCGCTCGAGGGCGTGCTCCGCCTCCTCGCGAGAGGAGAAGGGTCCCACCCGGTCGACGGAGGGGGACACGAATCCCTGCTCCACCGTGCCGGCCTTGAGGTTGTACCACCAGGAGTTCGCGTCGCCGTCAGCCATGCCGCGATCCTACGCCGCAGCCCGCGTCGGTCCGCACCCCCGCCCTTCGCTAGCATGGCCGCTATGACTGCTGCGGCGACCGCCATCGGGATCGACATCGGGGGAACGGGCATCAAGGGGGCCTCGGTGGACCTGGCCGCGGGCACTCTGCTCAGCGACCGGATGAAGCTCGCCACTCCCCCGGGCGGCACGCCGAAGGACATCGTCGCCACCGTCCAGCAGATCCTCGAGAAGATCCCGGACCTGCCCTCGGACACCCCGGTCGGCATCTGCTTCCCCGCCGTCGTCGTCCACGGACGGACGATGTCGGCGGCGAACGTGTCGGACGAGTGGATCGGCCTCGAGGCCGAGAAGCTGTTCGAGGACGCGATCGGCCGGAACATCTTCTTCGTCAACGACGCCGATGCGGCGGGCTACGCCGAGTCGCGCTTCGGAGCGGCGAAGGACAAGGAGGGCCTGGTCATCATGACCACCCTCGGCACCGGCATCGGGACGGCGCAGATCCACGACGGGATCCTCATCCCCAACGCTGAGCTCGGCCACCTCGAGATCCACGGCGGCGACTACGAGAAGAAGGCCTCGTTCGCCGCCAAGGAGCGCGACGACCTCGACTACAAGCACTGGGCGAAGCGCCTGCAGCGCTACTACTCCCACCTCGAGGCGCTGCTCTGGCCCGATCTCTTCATCGTCGGCGGCGGCATCTCCAAGCACCACGACGAGTTCCTCCCGCTGCTCGACCTGCGCACCCCGATCATTCCGGCGGCGCTCCGCAACAATGCCGGCATCCTCGGCGCGGCCGCGCTCGCAGGGCGGGGCTGAGTCTTTTTCCTCGACGGTCCCCGCCCGCCGAGGCGCGGTCGGCCTCGGGAGGTGACGCGTTCCGGGGAGCGGGGTGCGGACGGCTACGGCGCAACGCTGGCACGCGTTTCGCCGGTTCGCCTGGTGAGTGGCGCCACGGCGGACGGACGTGATCAGACTTTCAGGGTTCAGCGGTCGCGGTGAGCCACGACGGGGCGGGGGCACCTGGTCCTCGGCGGCGATCCGCAACGGCGTCTCAGGACCGTCCTCCGGGATCGGCGCCTGCCGGACGTCGTGCTGCACCGCTTCGTCCGCAGGAGGCAGCGCGAGAGATGGACCGCGCCAGTCCTGTCGAGTGGCGGCGCAAGGATGTATCGAGACCCGGGAACCGCCACGGCAGGCCGTCGAGCTGCCTGCGGGCGGGAGCGCGAGCTCGGCGACCGGCGGAGACGCGAGATGCCCCGCCGGGGCGGGGCATCTCGTGGCGAAGGGGTCGGCTGATACGCCGGGTTCTGTTCACGCCGCGCCTCTCGGCGGGCGCTGGACGGCCATCTCTCTCGGAGCCACGTCGCCGTGACCCTCCAGCGGTCTACCCGAGGACCCGACGAGCAGCCGCATCGTCCTCTGTCTGACCTTGCTCCGGGCGAGGTTTACCGAGCGGACCGGATCACTCCGGCCCCTGGTGGTCTCTTACACCACCGTTTCACCCTTACCGCCGGCCGGAGCCGACGGCGGTCTGTTCTCTGTGGCACTGTCTCGCGGGTCGCCCCGGGTGGGTGTTGCCCACCGCCCTGCTCTGCGGAGCCCGGACGTTCCTCGGCACCACGGCTCTCGCCGCGGTGACGCGACCGTCTTGCCGGCCCGTTCGCCCGTCCAGTGTACGGCTCAGGCGAGGGTGGACTCCTCGCCGCGCACCAGGATGCAGCCGCTGTCGGGGCAGAGGACGACCTCGTCGGGAGCGGAGGCGCGGATCCAGGAGAGGTCCGACTCGGTGAGGGCCACGCCGCTCCCCTCCGACACCTTCCCGCGGAGGAGGGCCGCGCCGACTCCGTAGCGGGCGCGCTGCTTCTCGTACAGCTCGACCAGGTCCTCCGGAAGGGTCGGCACCAGGTCCGCCCGGTCCCGGGCGAGCGCCTCCTGCTTGTCGCGGAGCTTCTCGGCCTGCGCGTCGCGCTCCTCGGCGAGGGTCCCGAGCGAGGCGACGACCTCGTCGCGCTCGGCCTGAGCCGCGGCGACCTCGGACTCGATGCCCTCGATCCGCTCCATCAGGGTCAGCTCGATGTCCTCGAGGTCTCCCCGTCGCTTCACGAGGGAGGTGATCTCGCTCTCGAGCGCGGCGATGTCCTTGGCCGCGGATGCGGTCTGCAGCCGATCGCGATCGCGGGTGAGCCGCTTCTCGACCACGCTGACGTCGGACTCGATGCGCCCGAGCTCGGTGCGCACGTCCTCGAGGCGCCCTGTGCGCTCGGCGAGGGAGCGGCGGGTCTCGTTGTCGCGGGCCTGCATCGCCTGGATCCGCGCGATCTGCGGGAGCGTCGCGAGGGCGTGGCGCAGCTGCGCGCCCCTCGTGTCCAGACTCGCCAGAGTCAGGAGTTCGCGCTGGTGTGCGGGGCTGGCTTTCACGTGGCGGTCCTCGTTCCCGGCGCGCAGTACGGGCGCGCCGCGTCCATTCTCCCGTGCCCGCGGCGGGTCAGTGCACGATCGCGAAATCCCACGGGTCGGTGCGGGTCTCGCTCACCTCGACGGTGACCGTGGGCAGGGCCTCCCGCAGCGCGGTCGCGGCGACGTCGAGCCACAGCCACTCGCTCGCCCAGTGCGAGACGTCGATGAGGGCGGGACCGGTGCCGTGCAGGGCCTTCTCGCGCGCCTCGGACGCCGGGTGGTGCCGGAGGTCGGCGGTGATGAAGACGTCGCTCGTGCGGACGGCGGGGGCGTCCAGGAGCGAGTCCCCCGCTCCCCCGCAGAGCGACACGCGGCGCACGGGCGTCTCGTAGGCGCCCGCGGCCCGGACTCCCCCTGCGGTGGCCGGCAGGAGCTCGGCCACGGCTCCGGCAAGGCGTCCGAGCGTCACCTCCTCGGGCAGGTCGCCCACTCGGCCGAGCCCGACCGACGGGTCGGCGCCCGGGACGAGCGGAGTCGCGCCGGTCAGGCCGAGGCGGGTGGCGATCACGTCCGAGACCCCGTCCGCGACGATGTCGGCGTTCGTGTGGGCCGAGATCAGTGCGCAGCCGCCCCGGATGAGGTCCGCGAGCAGGCGGCCCTTGTAGCCGTCCTCGGCGATCGAGGTGACGCCGCGCAGCAGCAGCGGGTGGTGCGCGACCAGGAGCTGGTATCCGCCGTCGACGGCCTCCGCGACGGTGTCGGAGACCACGTCGACCGTGAGCAGGATCCGCTCCACCGCGGCGTCGGGGTCGCCGGTGACCAGGCCGGGCGCGTCCCAGCTCTCGGCGGCCGCCTCCGGCCAGAGACGGTCGATGACGGCATGGACGTCGCGCAGTGAGGGCATGCGTCCAGGGTAGGGCCGCTCAGCGCGGGTGGTCGGTCTCCACGGCGCGGATCGCGGCGTCTGCGTCGGCCGCCGCGTCGAGGTCGGCTCGCAGGTGGTCGTCCGACTCCGGCACGCGGACGGTGATGCCGCTGTACCGCTCGATCTCGATCAGGCCCGCGACTCCGGAGGCGGCGAGCACGTGGCCGCCGATCCCTCCGGTGGTGTCGACGACGTGCGTGTGCAGGCCGGCGACGCTGATCCCCTGGAACGGCTGCGGGCCGACGAAGCCCAGCAGCGTGCCCTCGACGCCGGTCAGCCGGACCTCGTGCTGGTCGCGCATCGCGTCCGCCAGGCGGCGGTAGGGCTCCGCCTGCGCGATCGGCCGGCGCAGGGTCGGCGTCTCCGCCGCGCGCGCAGGCGGACGCCGACGAAGACGTCCGGGCCGGGCACGAGCGAGCGCACCGCGGCCGGTCCGCCGAGCGGCGTGATCGGGAGCCGTCGCGGCGCACGGTCGGTGGTCCGTGCTTGCCTGGGGACCATAACGAGTACCTCCCCTGGGCCGTCGCGGCCGCCCTGCTCCTGGCCCTTCTCATCACGGTCGTCGCCGGCCGCCGACGGCGCACTGCGGCGAGAGCGGCGGCGGAGCAGGCCGCGGAGGAGGCCTCGGAGGAGCACCAGCGCACGATCGCCGAGCGCGACCGGAGCCACGAGGCGGCGCTCAAGGCACTGACGCGCGCGCGCGACGCCGAGCGCGACCTCAGTCGGACCGAGCTCGAGACGGCGCAGGAGGAGGTCGAGCAGACCCGTGACGCGCTCGCCAGGACCTGGAGCAGCGAGGCCGTCTCGCACACCCTGATCCGGGAGGCGTGCGCCTCGGCGGGGCTGTCCGGCGTTCTCGCCACGAACGTCGTCTTCGTACCGGTCGAGGCGCGCACGACGCGCCGCTTCCTCGCGCAGATCGACCATCTGCTGCTCACCCGGCACGGCGCGCTCATCATCGAGGCCAAGTACTGGCAGGGGGTCGTCTTCGACGGCGTGCGACCCGGTACCGTCCACCCCTCCTACTGCGTCCTCCCGGACGAGGATTCACTGCCCGGTCCCTTCGCGGTTCAGATCGCACCGGGGACGGTGTCGCGGTGGACGGTGCGCACGCATGTCGAGCAGCACGTCCCCGCCCGGCAGGTCCGGATCCAGGCCGCGAGGCTCAAGGAGCACCTGGCCCTGAACGGTCTGCCCATGCCGTGGTTCGAGACGGCCGTGCTCTACAGCCACCCCGACGTCAGGACGTACGCGCCCGGATGGCAGGGCACGGGAGCGGCACGGACGAGGATCCTGACGGGAGTCGACGAGCTGACGGACGCTCTGGCCGATCTCGCACGGCGCCCGGGCACCACGATCGGGGAGGACGCCTGGGGCGAGCTCTCCGGATTCCTCGCCGGATGCGGCGGCCATGTGGAGCCGGTCGGGCCGACCCGTGCGTGACCAGCAGGGGGACCCCGGTGGCCGGACGGGCACGGTCCTGGCTGGCCTGACCGGCCTGAGCCGGACAGGACGACGCCAGACCCTGTAACGCCGGGAACGACGAAGGTCCGCACTCCCGGAGGAGTGCGGACCTTTTCGGTGGATCCGAGGGGATTCGAACCCCTGACCCCCTGCATGCCATGCAGGTGCGCTACCAGCTGCGCCACGGACCCATGTTCTGTTCTGTCTTGCTTCGTGATGTCTTTCGCTGTCTCCGCCCGGCGGAAGCAACTCGAATAAACTACAACACGATCCGCGTGAAGTGAAATCGAGCGCTGTCGCCGGGCGTGTTCGTCAGTTCGGGGACGTCGACGAGTCGACGGCGACAGGCTGCTCGAGGGTGAACGGCACCGTCGGGCAGTCCTTCCAGAGGCGCTCGAGCGAGTAGTACATGCGGTCCTCCTCGTGGAAGACGTGCACGACGAGGTCGCCGAAGTCGAGGAGGATCCAGCGGCCCTCCGCACGGCCCTCGCGGCGCAGCAGCTTGGCGCCGGAGTCGTTCAGGCGGTCCTCCACCTCGTTCGCGATCGCGACAACGTTGCGCTCGGAGCGGCCGGTGGCGAGGAGGAAGATGTCGACCAGCGGCAGCGGCCCCGAGACGTCGAGGGCGACGAGGTCCTCACCGCCCTTGGAGTCGGCGGCGGTGGCCGCGAGCTGGAGCAGGGCGCGGGCGGAATCGGTCGCAGTCATGAAGCCTTCAGTGTCGGTGGTGGAGATCAGAAGATGTTGAGCACGAAGCCGCCGATGAACAGCGCGATCGCGCCGACCAGCAGGACGGCCGCGGTGATCGCGAGGACCACCGGGACGCTCACGCCGGCGCGCTTCTGCGGCGCGATCATCGAAGTGCCGGCGGCGTGGGTGGAGACGGCGCTGGACGCCCGGACCGGCTCGGACTCGCCGACGGGCTGCTCGCGGTCGATGCGGTCGACGTAGCGGTCCACATCGGGCGAGTCGTAGAGGTTCGGGTGCTGGCCCGTGGAGCCGAGGCTGCGCGGGAGGTCGAACGAGCCGGTGACGAGGATCTCCCCCGTGTCGGTGCCGACGGTCGCGCCGGGACCCGTGGTCGGCAGGATCAGCGCGTTGGTGGTGGTGACGGCACCGGTGGCGGCGACTCCGCTCGCGATGAGGGAGTCGAACGAGGCGTCCACCTCCTCCTTCGACTTGCTGTCGAGTTCCTCGGTGATGGCGAGGTGCTCGATCGGCGGCTCGAAGCTCCCGGTGATCTCGGTGGCCTTCTCGTCGGCGATGTCGAGGGATCCGCCCACCGACGCGAAGAGCGCGGTGTTCAGGTGCGGCTGCTCGGGCTGCTCGCCGGCCGTCGGCTGCTCGTCGTCCGCGTCCCGCTCGTCGGAGGCGTCCGCGGACGGCGTCTCGTCGTCGGCGGAGGAGCTCTCGATCTCGGCCTCGTGCACCTCGGCCGCGTCGGCCTCGTCGGCGTCCGCGGTCGCATCGGTGGCGGACTCGTCCGCCTCCTCCTCGGACGCCTCGGGGGCGTCCTCGGTGACGACGTCCTCGTCGCCCTCCGGCTCCTGCTCCGCTGCGCCCTCGGGCAGCGGCTCCGCATCACGGGACTCGTCGGCCGCCTCGATCACGGGGACCGCCCCGGTCGGCGGGAGCGCCGAGGCGCGCTCGAGGGCGCCCTCGACGTCGTCGGAGCGCTCGTCGTCGGACCGCTCCTCGTCGGCGGGCGGCTCCGCCTCCGGGGCGGCGGCGACCTTCTCCGCCTGCTGCTGCGCCAGCAGTGCGCGCAGCTCCCGACGGGTCAGCTGGCGGCCCGTGGCGTTCTCGGTGGCGACGATCTCCATCGAGGAGGTGCGCAGGTCGGGCTCGCTCGCGGGGCTCGGCTCGACGGGGGTGATCCGCAGGGCCTGGGTGGGGGTCAGCACCGGCATGTCGCCGGCGGTGGTGGCGGTCGCGGTGGCAGCCCGGCGGGACGTCGTCGGAACGGCGGCGGTCGTGGCCGCACCGGCCTCGCGCCTCTCGCGCTCGCGGATCTCGCGCCGGGTGAGCGGCTTCTCCTCGGGCTGAACTGTCATGACGTGCTCCGATACAGGTGGTGCTTCGAGATGTACTGGACGACACCGTCGGGAACCAGGTACCAGACCGGATGACCCCGGTTGACGCGGCTCCGACAGTCGGTCGAGGAGATCGCCAGTGCCGGAATCTCCAATAAGGATACGTCCTGGGCCGGCAATCCCGAAACGTTGAGGACGTGCCCCGGCCGGCTGACGGCGACGAAGTGGGCCAGCTCCCACAGCTCGTCGTAGTCCTTCCAGCTCAGGATCTGAGCGACCGCGTCCGCGCCGGTGATGAAGAACAGCTCGGCGTCGGGGTGCGCGGCGTGGATGTCGCGCAGGGTGTCGATCGTGTAGGTCGTGCCGATGCGGTCCACGTCGACGCGGCTGACGGTGAAGCGCGGGTTCGACGCCGTCGCGATCACCGTCATCAGGTACCGGTGCTCGGCGGAGGTCACCGTCTTCTTGTGCCACGGCTGGCCGGTGGGCACGAAGACGACCTCGTCCAGGTCGAACGACTGGGCCACCTCGGAGGCGGCGACCAGGTGACCGTGGTGGATCGGGTCGAAGGTGCCGCCCATCACGCCGATGCGCGGACGCCGCGGGCCTCCGCTCGCGGCGGACGTCACGATCGCTGGGCTCCCCGCCTAGTGTCCGTGACCGTGCTGGTCGTGGGAGCCGGCGCCGGTCTTGTGCGAGTGGCGGTTCGCCACGTCGCGGTAGCTCCAGGTGACGAAGCCGAGGGCCGTGAAGGCGACGGCGGCGATCAGGCCGAAGACGATCGGGGGGAACGGCAGCTCCGTGTGGGCCGCTGCTTCGGCGAGGACGGTCGTCGCGAGGGACATGCAGTGCTCCTTGGAGGTCGTGGTCGCCCCGGCGGGGCTCCGACGAGTCTACCCGGACGCCGCTCGACGGCGGATCGCCGGTCCGGGCGCTAGGCGCGGACCTGTCCCGCGCCGCGCAGCAGCCACTTCGTGCTGGTCAGCTCGGGAAGGCCCATGGGGCCCCGAGCGTGCAGCTTCTGCGTCGAGATGCCGACCTCGGCGCCGAACCCGAACTCCCCGCCGTCGGTGAAGCGGGTGGAGGCGTTGACCATCACGACCGCGGAGTCGACCTCGGCGAGGAAGCGCTCGGCGCTCCGGAGGTCGTTCGTCACGATCGACTCGGTGTGGTGGGTGGAGTACCGGTCGATGTGGGCCATCGCGGCGTCGAGGTCGTCGACGATCGCGACGGCGACGTCGAGCGAGTAGTACTCCGCGGACCAGTCCTCATCGGTGGCGGGCACCGCGTCGGGCCAGAGCGCCGCGACGCGCTCGTCGCCGTGCACGGTCACTCCCGCTTCCGCGAGCCGGCCGAGGACGGGCGGGAGGAGGCGCTCGGCGGCGTCGCGGTGGACGAGGAGGGTCTCGAGGGCGTTGCAGGTGCTCGGACGCTGCACCTTGGCGTTGTGGACGATGTCCACGGCCCACTGCTCGTCGGCACTGGCGTCGAGGAAGACGTGGACGACTCCGGCGCCCGTCTCGATCACGGGGACCGTCGACTCCGTCACGACCGACTCGATGAGGCCCGCGCTCCCCCGCGGCACCAGGACGTCGACGTAGCCGCGCGCTCGCATGAGGGCCTTCGCGCCCTCGCGGCCGTGGTCGTCGACCGTCTGCACCAGCTCGGCGGGCAGGCCGACGGAGGCGACGGCCTCCTGCAGCAGCTCCACCAGGACGCGGTTCGTGTTCTCCGCGGCCGTGCCTCCGCGCAGGATCACGGCGTTCCCGCTCTTGAGGGCGAGCGCCGCGATGTCGATGGTGACGTTCGGGCGCGCCTCGTAGATCGCTCCGACCACGCCGAACGGGACCCGCACCTGGGTGAGGGAGGCGCCGTTGGGCAGGTTCGATCCCCGCACCGTCTGCCCGACCGGATCGGTGAGCCCGACGACCGCGACGACGGCGTCGGCGAGGGACCCCAGGCGCGCCGCATCGAGGCGGAGGCGGTCCTGCAGGCCCGCGCTCATGCCGATCTCGCGACCCCGCTGGAGGTCGAGCTCGTTCGCCGGGACGACGCGCTCGGCGCTCGAGCGCACCGCGTCGGCGATGGCGAGCAGAGCCCGGTTCTTGAGGTCGGTGGTCGCACTGCGGAGGGAGCGCGACGCGACGCGGGAGGCGGCGAACCGCTCGGTCAGCGCACTGCTGTCGGGGGTCGTCTGCGGCATCCGGCCAGTGTAGAGGCAGACGACCCCGGCGGCGGGAGTCAGCTCTCCTCGACGGCCTCCGTGCCGTCGCCCTCGTCGGCGACGCGCCAGACGCCACCCTGGCGCTCGCGCTCGAGCTCCGCGCGGGCCTCGGCCTTGGCGTCCATCCGCTCGAAGTAGTCCTCGCGACGCTCGTTGCGGGTCTTGCGCCGGTTGTCCTCGAGGCGGAGGTCCGTTCCGCGGGGCGCGGTGATGAGCTCGGCCGTCGAGGTGAGGGTCGGCTCCCAGTCGAAGACGACGCCGTCGCCGGGGCCGATGACGACGGTGGAGCCGGCGACCGCTCCGGCCGAGAAGAGGCCGTTCTCGACTCCGAGCTTGGCCAGGCGGTCGGCGAGGAAGCCGACGGCCTCGTCGTTCGTGAAGTCGGTCTGCGCGACCCAGCGCACGGGCTTGGTGCCCAGGACCCGGTACACGTTGCCGTACGAGCCGCCCTCGACCCGGATCTCGAAGTCCTTCTCGTCCACGGCGCGGGGGCGGATGGTGATGCGCTCCACCCGCGGCACGGCGGCGAGCTCGAGGCGGTGCTTCTCGACGATCTCGGCGAGGGCGAACGTCAGCTGGCGGAGTCCCGAGTGGCTGACCGTCGAGATCTCGAACACGCGGTAGCCGCGGCCCTCGAGGTCGGCCCGGACGAAGTCGGCCAGTTCCTGGGCCTCGGGCACGTCGACCTTGTTGAGCGCGATCAGCTGCGGCCGCTCGATCAGCGGCACCTGTCCGTCGCCAACGGGGTACGCCGCCAGCTCCCCGAGGATGATGTCGAGGTCGGTCAGCGGGTCGCGGCCGGGCTCGAGCGTGGCGCAGTCGAGCACGTGGACGAGCGCGGTGCAGCGCTCGACGTGGCGGAGGAACTCCAGGCCCAGGCCCTTGCCCTCGCTCGCGCCCTCGATGAGACCGGGCACGTCGGCGACGGTGAAGCGCGACTCCCCCGCCTGCACGACGCCGAGGTTGGGCGCGAGGGTCGTGAACGGGTAGTCCGCGATCTTCGGCTTGGCCGCCGAGATCGCCGCGACGAGGCTCGACTTGCCCGCCGAGGGGAATCCGACGAGCGCGACGTCCGCGACGGTCTTCAGCTCGAGGACGACGTCGCCCTCCCAGCCCGGCGTGCCGAGCAGCGCGAAGCCGGGCGCCTTGCGCTTCGTGGTGGCGAGCGAGGCGTTGCCGAGCCCGCCCTGCCCGCCCGGAGCGATGACGAACCGGAGGCCGGGCTCGTCCATGTCGATCAGCTGGTCGCCGTCCGGCGACTTGACGACCGTGCCGACCGGGACGGGGAGCTCCATGAGCTCGCCGTTCCCGCCCGCGCGGTGGTCGCCCATGCCGGGACCGCCGTTCTCGGAGCTGCGGTGCGGGTGGCGGTGGTAGGCGAGCAGCGTCGTCGTCTGCGGGTCGGCGACGAGGACGATGTCGCCCCCGTGCCCGCCGTTGCCGCCGTCGGGGCCGGCGAGCGGCTTGAACTTCTCGCGACGGACGGAGACGCAGCCGTTGCCGCCGTGGCCGGCACGCAGATGCAGCGTGACGTTGTCGACGAAGGTGACCATGGTGTGAATCCGTCCGTGAGTGCGTGCGGCGCCGGGATGCCGGCGCCGGGGGGCTGTGCCCCGGTAAACGCGCAAGGGGCGAGCCGAAGCCCGCCCCTTGCGTCCTGTGCCTGTGCGGCCGAGGAGGTCGACCCTACTGGGCGGCCGCCACGATGTTGACGACCTTGCGGCCGCCCTTGCTGCCGAACTCGACAGCGCCCGCCGAGAGGGCGAACAGGGTGTCGTCGCCACCGCGTCCGACGTTCGCGCCGGGGTGGAAGTGCGTGCCGCGCTGGCGGACGATGATCTCGCCCGCGTTCACGACCTGGCCGCCGAAGCGCTTGACGCCGAGACGCTGCGCGTTCGAGTCGCGACCGTTGCGAGTGGAGCTCGCGCCCTTCTTGTGTGCCATTTCTCATCTCCTCGAGACCGGGGGGCCGCAGCCCCGTGCTGTTGCCCTGCAGGGCGATGGCTCGCTCCGCAGGTCAGCTCAATTCCTTTGCAGGACTACTTGATGCCAGTGACCTTGACGCGCGTGAGGTCCTGACGGTGCCCCTGGCGCTTCTTGTAACCGGTCTTGTTCTTGAACTTCTGGATGATGATCTTCGGACCACGGAGGTCCTCGAGCACCTCGGCGGTGACGGTGACGCCCGCGAGGGTCGCCGCGTCCGAGGTGATCGACTCACCGTCGACGAGCAGCACGGCAGGAAGCTGCACGGTGCCGTTCTCGTCGGCCTTGACGCGGTCCATCGTCACGATGGTGCCGACCTCGACCTTCTCCTGCCGACCGCCGGCGCGCACAACTGCGTAAACCACTTCTCGTACCTGTTTCTCGTCTGGACGGAGCGGAGGCCTCGTCCGGGGCTTGTAGGGACGGGGCTGAGCCCCGGTCTTCCGGTTCGTACCCGTCTCCTCACGACACGAGGGAACCGGCACCGCGGCCCGCGCCCCGTGAGGGGCGGAGCGACAACGGAAATCTGCGTGAGCACATGGATCGCGCCACACCAACGGTCAAGAGTACGGGATCCGCGCTCCACGGTCAAACGCACACGACTGCGAAGCCGTGTCCACCCGACCGGCGACCCCGTCACGATAGTCGAGGAGGAGGCGCGTGGACGGACGGCGCGCCGCCTACGATCGGGGAATGGCCATCCTCGTCGACGCCGCGCGCTGGCCGGCGCACGGCCGGCTGTGGGCGCACCTCGTGAGCGACGTCTCGCTCGAGGAGCTCCACGACTTCGCGCGCCGTCTCGGCGTGCCTGAGCGCGGCTTCGACCTGGACCACTACGACGTGCCCGAGGAGCGGATCGACGAGCTCGTCGCCGCGGGTGCGGTCGCCGTCGGCGCGCGGGAGCTGGTCGAGCGGCTGAGGCGGAGCGGGCTCCGCGTCCGCGGGCGCGACCGGGACGCCGAGAGGGCCCGGCGCCGGCTCTCGCCGGGCACCGGGCCCTCCTGACACCGGGTCGCGCTACTGGTCGGCGCGGCGCGGGGTCTGCTCGGGGATGACCGCGACTCCGGTGAGCGCGGCCGTCGTGACGCGGCGGCTCTTCGCACGGCCCTGGCCGGGCTGCTTGGGGGCCGGCAGAGCGTCGAGCACGGAGTCGAGCAGGTGCTCGGCGACCTCGCTGCGGACGCGGCGCGGAGGCGTGACCGGCGCGATCGGGATGTCGAGGATCGGCGCGGCAGCGGCCGGCTCGATCTCCTTCTCGACCGGGGTCTCGACGGGAGCCGACTCGACGGCCGCCGTCTCGGCGGCCTCCTGGCGCGGCTCGCGGTCGCGGCTGCGACGACGGCGCTCGCCCCGGGCGGGACGCTCGCCGCGACGGCTCGGCTCGGACGGCTGCTCCTCGGGTGCCGTGGCGGACTCCTCCGGCGCCATGGCCTCGACGGTCTCGGCGGCGTCCTCGACCAGCGCGGCCGCCTCCTCCGCCGCCTGGCGCACGGCCTGGGGGTGGATGGTGCTGGCGGCGATCTGCGCGAGCGCGTTCTTCGCGTCGTCCGTGATGGCGTGGGTGCTGACCGGCTTGGTCGCCGGCGCGCCCTGCCCGTTCTGCCCGCCGTTCGAGCGCCCGGAGGCGGCGGGCTGCTGCTCGCCGCCCTTGCCCCGGCGGCGCTGCTCCTGCTGCGGAGCGGCGGTCAACCGGTGCTTGAGCACGGGGTCGTGGTGGACGATGACGCCGCGTCCGGCGCAGATCTCGCAGTTCTCACTGAAGGTCTCGAGCAGGCCCAGGCCCAGCTTCTTGCGGGTCATCTGCACGAGGCCGAGCGAGGTGACCTCGGCGACCTGGTGCTTCGTCCGGTCGCGGCTCAGGCACTCGACCAGGCGGCGGAGCACGAGGTCGCGGTTGGACTCGAGCACCATGTCGATGAAGTCGACGACGATGATGCCGCCGATGTCGCGCAGGCGCAGCTGGCGGACGATCTCCTCGGCCGCCTCCAGGTTGTTCTTCGTGACCGTCTCCTCGAGGTTCCCGCCCGAGCCGACGAACTTGCCGGTGTTGACGTCGACCACCGTCATCGCCTCGGTGCGGTCGATCACGAGCGAGCCGCCGCTGGGCAGCCACACCTTGCGCTCCAGCGCCTTCTCGATCTGCTCCGTGATGCGGAACTCGTCGAACGCGTCCTTCTCACCCGTGTAGACCTCGACGCGCTCGAGCAGATCGGGTGCGACCTGGCTGAGGTAGAGCTCGATGGTCTCGCGGGCGTCGTCGCCGGCGATGACCATCTTCTCGAAGTCCTCGTTGAAGACGTCGCGGACGATCTTGATCAGCAGGTCCGGCTCGCTGTGCAGGAGAGCGGGAGCCTGCCCGGTCGCGGCCTTCGCGCTGAGAGCCGTCCACTGCGCGGTCAGGCGCTCGACGTCGACGGTCAGCTGCTCCTCCGTGGCGCCCTCGGCCGCGGTCCGGACGATGACGCCCACGTTCTCGGGCAGCACCTCCTTGAGGATCTTCTTCAGGCGGGCGCGCTCAGTGTCCGGGAGCTTCCGCGAGATGCCGTTCATCGAACCGTTGGGCACGTAGACGAGGTAGCGGCCGGGGAGCGAGATCTGGCTCGTGAGACGGGCGCCCTTGTGGCCGACGGGGTCCTTCGTGACCTGGACGAGGACCCGGTCGCCGGGCTTGAGCGCGAGCTCGATCCGGCGGGGGCCGCCGGCGTTGTTCGCGGCGTCCCAGTCGACCTCGCCGGAGTAGAGCACGGCGTTGCGCCCGCGTCCGATGTCGACGAAGGCGGCCTCCATGCTCGGGAGGACGGTATGTACGCGGACGAGGTAGACGTTACCGATGAGCGACGCCTCCTGAGAGCGGCCGATGTAGTGCTCGGCGAGGACGCCGTCCTCGATCACGCCGATGCGGATGCTGTCCTCCTTCGAGCGGACGACCATGACGCGGTCGACGGCCTCCCGGCGGGCGAGGAACTCGGACTCGGTGACGACCGTGCGGCGCCGGCCGGCGTCGCGGCCGGCGCGGCGGCGCTGCTTCTTGGCCTCGAGGCGGGTCGAGCCCTTGATGCGCTGCGGCGCGGTGATGAGCTCGGGCTCGCGGGCCTCGCGCTGCTCGCGCGGCTGGCGGACCCGGACGACGGTGTTCTCGGGGTCGTCGGAGCCGGACCTCTCGCTCTCGCCGCTGCGGCGGCGCGAGCGGCGGCGGACGGAGCCCTGCTCCTCGGCCGGGCTCTCGCGCTCCTCCTGGACGCCCAGCGGCGCACCGCGGGGAGGCAGCGGAGCCAGCTCGACGTAGTCGGGCAGGACCGGCGCCTGGAACAGCAGCGACGGGCTCGGCAGTGCGGGCCGTCGCGGCTCCTCCTGCTCGGCGCCCGGAGTCTGCGGGAGGGCGTTGAAGAACACCGCGCCCGTCGACGTCGACGGCTCGGCCGCCTCCGCGGCGCTCCCGGTCTCGGGCAGCTCGGTGCCCTCGGCTCCGGTCTGGTCGGTCTCGTTGCTGTCGATGATCGTCTCCCCTGTCGCTGGCGCGCTCGACTCGGTCCGCCGGGTAGCCCGGCGGCCACCGAAGAGGCGGCTGATCTTCCTGGCCCCGCTGCGGGGCTCGTCGCGGTCCCGATCGGATCCGCTCGTACTGTTGTCTTCCACCATTCCTGGTGCACTCCTCGGCCGGGTCGTCCGCCGCGTCGTCTTCCCGGATGCTTCTCTCGTGCGAGGGGCCTCGGCCCGCCGCGAATCCTTCCGCTCCCCCGGTCCCGTCGCGCTCGTGGCGCGGGACTCCGGTTGCAGCTGCACTCTCGGAACTGACTATCCGACACTCGCTCCTCCGCGGTGCGACCTGCGGTCGACTCCCGGCGGAGCGGAGATCCGGCGCGTCCATTCGCGGAACGCTGTCGATCTCCTGTGGCCCGGTACTCGCCCGGTAAACCTTCTTCGCGTCGATGCGGGGTCCCCCGGACCGACGGCTCCGATTATCGCACGCATTCCCAGAGGCGCCGATCCGGCGCGTGCCATAATCCCCCGGTGTCCAGCGATCCCGGGGTGCGCGACGCCCCCACCCAGCAGCGCCCCGTCGTCTTCGCCGTCCTGCTGATCGTCCTCGGCGTGATCGGCTGGACCGCCGCCTTCGCCCTCACGAACGACAAGTTCGCCGCTCTCGAGAACCCGGATGCGGGCCTCGGCTGCGACTTCAGCCTGCTCGTGCAGTGCAGTGCGAACCTGAACTCGGTGCAGGGCGCGGTCTTCGGCTTCCCGAACCCTCTCATCGGCCTGGCGGCCTGGATCGCGCCGATCGTGGTGGGGCTGGGCCTGCTCGCGGGCGCCCGGTTCGACCGGTGGTTCTGGGCGGCCTTCAACGTCGGCTTCCTGCTGGCCCTGGTGTTCGTGGGCTGGCTCATCGCGACGAGCGTCTTCGCGCTCGGAACGCTCTGCCCCTGGTGCATGCTCACCTGGGCCGTCGTCATCCCGGGCTTCTGGCTGGTGACGCTCCGCAACCTCCGTGAGGGCGTGTTCCCCGTCCCCGCCGGGGTGCGCCGCTTCGCCGGTGCCGCCTACGGCTGGGTCCCGTTCATCACGCTGCTCTGCTACCTGCTGATCGCGGTGATCGCGCAGGTGAGGCTGAACGTGCTCGCCTACCTCTGACGGACGTCGTCAGAGGCAGGCGGCCGAGCGGCTCAGGCGAACCAGAGGCCGAGCTCGCGCGCGGCCGACTCCTCGGAGTCGGACCCGTGCACGAGGTTCTGCTGGACTTTGAGGCCCCAGTCGCGGCCGAGGTCGCCGCGGATGGTGCCGGGCGCGGCCGTGGTCGGGTCGGTGGTGCCGGCGAGGGCGCGGAAGCCCTCGATCACGCGGTCGCCCGCGATGCGCAGGGCGACGATCGGGCCGCTCTCCATGAACTCGACGAGCGGCTCGTAGAAGGGCTTGCCCTCGTGCTCGGCGTAGTGGGCGGCGAGCAGCTCCCGGTCGGCCTCGACGAGCTTCACGTCGACGAGGGAGTAGCCCTTCGCCTCGATGCGGCGGAGGATCTCGCCGGTGAGGTTGCGGGCGACGCCGTCGGGCTTGACGAGGACGAGGGTCTCCTGAGTGGCCATAGTTCAGCGGTCTCCTTCGGTGGGGTCGGTGGCCTCCGCCGCCCGGCGCGTCTGAGCGTCGAGGCGGGTGCCGGTCACCATGCAGTACGTCCACAGCGCCACGAAGGCGGCGCCGATCACGTACATGATCGGGACCAGCAGGCCCGAGGCCACGATAACGAACTGCAGCACCCAGCCGATGCGGAAGCCGACCGGCCGGTCCAGCAGGCCCAGAGTGGCGACGAGCGCGAGGCAGACCACCGCTCCGCCGACCAGCACGACCACGGGGTCGGCCGCCTTCAGCCCGAAGGCGACCAGGGTGGCGAGGAAGACGATGACCGCCTCGAAGCCGAGCACGATCGAGCCGAGGCTCTCCCGGACGGTCCGCGAGCGCCGCGGGCGTCCGGCCCTCACGCGCCCATCCAGTTCTCGTCGCGGGCCGCTTTGATCGTGCGGCCTACGAGGGTGATCGAGCCCGTGACCAGCAGAGCGCCCTTATCGGTGCGCGCCGCGAGGACGCGGCCGGCCGTCAGAGCACCCAGCGGGTCATCGGCGACGCGGACCGCCTCCTCCGGGAACACGGTGCGGGCGAGCGCGGCGAGCTCCTCGGCGGGCATCGCCCGATCGCTCGGCGCCGTGGTCACGATCAGCTCGTCCACCACGGGGCGGAGCTCCCGGAGGATCCCGTCGGCGTCCTTCTCGGCCAGCACGCCGAGGACGGCCGTCACGCGGTCGAAGTCGAAGTAGCGCCCGAGAGCGGCGGCGAGGGACGCGGCCCCGTGCGGGTTGTGCGCCGCGTCGACGACGGTGCGCGGAGCCAGTCCGACGAGCTGCAGGCGGCCCGGGGAGGTCGCGGCGGCGAAGCCCTCGTCGAGGACGTCGCCGGTGAGCTCCTGCGTCCCGCCTCCCAAGAAGGTCTCGACCGCGGCGACGGCCACGGCGGCGTTCTCGGCCTGGTGGTCGCCGAAGAACGGCAGCAGCAGCTGCTCGTACGTGGTGACGAGTCCCCGGACGGTGACGACCTGGCCGCCGACGGCGACGGTCGTCGACTCGACGTCGAACTCCGCCCCCTCGAGGACGATCGTCGACTCGGTGGCCTCGGCCGCGTGCCGCAGCACCGCCTCCGCCTCCGGGACCTGCCTCGCGGAGACCACCGATGCGAGCGGCTTGACGATGCCCGACTTGGTGCGCGCGATCTCCTCGATCGTCGAGCCGAGGCGGTCGGTGTGGTCGAGGGCGATCGGCGTGAAGACGGCGACCTGCGCGTCGGCGACGTTCGTCGAGTCCCACTCGCCGCCCATCCCCACCTCGACGACGGCCACATCGACCGGCGCGTCGGCGAAGGCCGCGTAGGCCAGGACGGTGATCGCCTCGAAGAAGGACAGCGGCGCCTCGCCCTGCTCGGCCAGCTCGGCGTCGGTCATCCGCAGGTACGGCTCGACGTCCTGCCAGTTGTCGGCGAGGCTCCGGTCCGAGATCGGCTCTCCGTCGATGACGATGCGCTCGTTGAAGCGCTCGAGGTGCGGACTGGTGAACAGGCCCACCCGCAGCCCGTGGGCGCGCAGCAGGCTCTCGATCATCCGGCTGGTCGAGGTCTTGCCGTTGGTTCCGGCGATCTGGATCACCGGGTAGGCGCGCTGCGGGTCGCCGAGGATCTCGACGGCGCGCCGGGTCGGAGCGAGGCGCGGGCGGACGCTCGCCTCGCCCAGGCGCTCCAGCAGCGCGGCGTAGACGGCGTCGGCGGCCGCGCGGTCGGCGTCGTCCGGCTCGAACGGATCAGACATCGGCGGCCTCGACCTTCTCGACGCGGATGATGGCGGTGCCCGCGGGGCCGACGGCGATCGCGCCCTCGCCGCCCTCGAGAGCGGTGGTGAGCGGAGTGAACGCGCATCCGGTCGCGAGGGTCTCCTCCGCGATCCAGAGCGCGTGCGGCTCGAGCGCCTGCAGGCTCGGCTCGTCGAGCACGACCTCCAGGACGATCCGGTCGCTGACCTCGAACCCGGCCGCCTTGCGGGCGTCCTGCACCGCGCGGATGAGGTCACGGGCGAGCCCCTCCGCTTCGAGCTCGGGGGTGGTCGCCGTGTCGAGGAGCACGAAGCCCCCGCGCGGGAGCAGGGCGATGGCGCGGTCGTCGCCGGCCGAGCCGCCGACCTCGAGCGTGAGCTCGTACTCGCCCTCGACCAGCTCGACGCCGCCGGCGGTGACGACACCGTCCGTCTCGCTCCAGTCGCCGGCCTTGGCGGCCCTGATCACGGTCTGCACGCCCTTGCCGAGCCGGGGCCCGGCGGCGCGCGCGTTGACCGCGAGACGGGAGGTGACGCCGTAGTCGGCGGCGCTGGAGTCGACCAGCGGCACCAGCGACACCTCCTTCACGTTCAGCTCGTCGCGGAGGATCGCCTCGAACGGCGCGAGCTCGGCGGCGTCCGCGACCACCACGGTCAGGCGCGCGAGCGGCAGGCGGACGCGGAGCCCGGCCTGCTTGCGGAGGGAGAGCGCGGTGGACGAGATGCCGCGGACAGCGTCCATCGCGTGCACGAGCGCCGGGTCGGCGGGGAACTCGTCCGCCTCCGGCCAGTCGGTGAGGTGGACGCTGCGGCCGCCGGTCAGGTCCTGCCAGATCTGCTCCGTGACGAGAGGCAGGAGCGGGGCGGCGACGCGGCACACGGTCTCGAGGACCGTGTAGAGCGTGTCGAACGCCTCCGATCCGCGGCCGTCCTCGTCGACGCCCTGCCAGAAGCGGTCGCGGGAGCGGCGCACGTACCAGTTCGTGAGCACGTCGCTGAAGTCGCGGAGCGCGGCGGCCGCGAGCGTGGAGTCCAGCGTCTCGAGGGGGCCGGTCACGGTCTCGACCAGAGCGCGGGTCTGGGCCAGCAGGTAGCGGTTGAGGACGTGCGCGGAGGGGGTGCGCCTGGTGGCCTCGTAGCCGCCGCCCGCCGAGGGGTTGGCGTAGAGGGAGAAGAAGTACCAGGTGCTCCACAGCGGCAGCAGCACCTGGCGGACGCCCTCGCGGATGCCCTCCTCCGTCACGACGAGGTTGCCGCCCCGGAGGACCGGGCTCGACATCAGGAACCAGCGCATGGCGTCGGAGCCGTCGCGGTCGAAGACCTCGGCCACGTCCGGGTAGTTGCGCAGCGACTTGGACATCTTCTGCCCGTCGTTGCCCAGCACGATGCCGTGGCTGACCACGTTGCGGAACGCCGGGCGGTCGAAGAGCGCGGTGGAGAGCACGTGCAGCGTGTAGAACCAGCCGCGCGTCTGCCCGATGTACTCGACGATGAAGTCCGCTGGGTTGTGGGTGTCGAACCAGTCGGCGTTCTCGAACGGGTAGTGCACCTGGGCGAAGGGCATCGATCCGGAGTCGAACCAGACGTCGAGGACGTCGCTGATCCGGCGCATCGTCGACCGCCCGGTCGGGTCGTCGGGGTTCGGGCGGGTCAGCTCGTCGATGAACGGCCGGTGCAGGTCGTCCGGGCGCACGCCGAAGTCGCGCTCCAGCTCGTCCAGCGAGCCGTAGACGTCGATCCGCGGGTACTCCGGGTCGTCGCTCTTCCATACCGGGATCGGCGAGCCGAAGTAGCGGTTGCGGCTGATGGACCAGTCGCGCGCGCCCGAGAGCCACTTGCCGAACTGGCCGTCCTTGACGTTCTCGGGGACCCAGGTGATCTCCTGGTTGAGCTCCTCCATGCGGTCGCGGATCGCGGTGACGCGGACGAACCAGCTCGAGACCGCCTTGTAGATCAGCGGATTGCGGCAGCGCCAGCAGTGCGGGTACGAGTGCTCGTAGCTCGCCTGGCGGAGCAGCCGGTGGTCCGCGCGCAGGAGCTGCGTGAGGGGCTTGTTCGCGTCGAAGACCTGGAGGCCGGCGACCTCGCTGATCTGCGGCAGGAAGCGGCCGCCGTCGTCGACCGAGATGATGACGGGGATGCCCGCCGCCTCGCAGACCTTCTGGTCGTCCTCGCCGTAGGCGGGCGCCTGGTGCACGATGCCGGTGCCCTCGCTGGTGGTCACGTAGTCGGCGACGAGGATGCGCCACGCGTTCTGCGTGCCCCAGGCCTCGGTGTCCGCGTAGTGGTCCCAGAGGCGGTCGTAGCTGATCCCCTCGAGCTCGGAGCCGCGGTGGGTGCGCGAGACGGCGGCCAGAGCCGACTCCGCGTCCGGATAGCCGAGGTCCTTCGCGTAGGCGCCGACCTGGTCGATGGCGAGCAGGTACTCGGCCGAGAGCTCGCGCTCCTCGGGCTCGCCCCTGCCGTCGGCCGCGCCGTTCGGGCCGGCGGGGACGACCGCGTACTCGATGTCGGGCCCGACGGCGAGCGCGAGGTTCGTCGGCAGCGTCCACGGCGTCGTCGTCCACGCGAGAGCGCGGACCGCCGTCAGCTGGAGCGCCTCCGCCGTCTCGCCGACCAGCGGAAAGGTGACGGTGACCGTCTGGTCCTGCCGCATCTTGTAGACGTCGTCGTCCATCCGCAGCTCGTGGTTCGAGAGCGGCGTCTGGTCGCGCCAGCAGTACGGCAGCACGCGGTGGCCCTCGTAGGCGAGGCCCTTGTCGTAGAGCTGCTTGAACGCCCAGATCACCGACTCCATGAAGGTGGGGTCGAGCGTCTTGTAGTCGTCGTCGAAGTCGACCCAGCGCGCCTGGCGGGTGACGTAGTCCTGCCACTCCCCGGTGTAGCGCAGCACCGACTCCTTCGCGGCGGCGTTGAAGGCCGCGACGCCCATCTCCTCGATCTGGGACTTGTCGGTGATGCCGAGCTGCCGCTCCGCCTCGAGCTCGGCGGGCAGGCCGTGGGTGTCCCAGCCGAAGCGGCGGTGCACCTGGCGTCCGCGCATCGTCTCGAAGCGGGGGAAGACGTCCTTGGCGTAGCCGGTGAGGAGGTGCCCGTAGTGCGGCAGGCCGTTGGCGAACGGCGGGCCGTCGTAGAAGACCCACTCCGGCGCTCCCTCGCGCTGCCGGATCGACTCCTGGAAGGTGTCGTCCGCCTTCCAGTACGCGAGCACGCGCTCCTCGATCTCGGGGAAGCGCGGCGACGGGGACACGCCCCGGCCGAACGCGGAGCCCTCGGCGGGCTCGGCTCCGTGCGGGGTGGGCGGCGGGGTGTCGATCGAGTAGACGTCGGCGCGGGTGAGGCCGGTGCGGTCGAACCGGT
>NZ_PSVX01000029.1:0-47555 GCF_002932695.1 Rathayibacter sp. AY1D2
ACCGCCCTCGTCTGGCGGGCCGACGGCTCGGACGTCGCCGTGCCGGTCGCCGAGCTCGTGACCGGCAACATGACCACTTCCCTGGCCCAGGACGACGTCGACCCGCCACCCCTCCGCTCTCCCCCCGAGCCGGACGATCGATCCGCGTGCCAGCGGATCGATCTAGGCGATCGCTCCCCGCTCTGCGAAACGTGACCACCCTCTCCGGCCGACCGCGCCGAGCCCGGCGGGGACGGGCTCGAAGGAAGATCAGCCGAGGCTCGCGACCCACTCCGAGCTGCCGTCGACGAAGGACTGCTCCTTCCAGATCGGCACCGACGCCTTGATGTCGTCGACCAGTGCCGCGCAGGCTTCGAAGGCCGCCGCGCGGTGGGCCGAGGCCACGGCGCAGGCGAGGGCGAGGTCGCCGACCACGAGGTCGCCGATCCGGTGCACGGCGGCGATGCGGACGTCGGGCCAGCGCTCGGCGATGCGGCGGGCGGAGGCGAGGAGTGCGGCGGGGGCGTCCGGGTGCGCCTCGTAGGACAGCCGGAGCACGCCGCGGCCCTCGTCGTGGTCGCGGACGACGCCCGCGAAGGTCACCACGGCGCCGTGCGTCGGGGAGTCGACCGCCTGCTCGCACTCGTCGACGGTGATGGCCTCGGCCGCGAGCCGGGCGAGGGCGACCGGCTCAGCGGGCATGGTCGCCGCCTCCGAGCTGATCGAGGAGGTGCCCGATCACCGGGTCGAGCACGTCGATCCCGTCGCGGACGCCGCCGGGGGAGCCGGGGAGGTTCACTACGACGGTGCGGCCGCTGACGCCGGCGAGCCCGCGGCTGAGCACGGCGGTCGGGACGTGGGCGGCGCCCTTGGCGCGCACCGCCTCGGCGAGGCCGGGCAGGGGCCTCTCCAGGAGGGGGGCGGTCTGCTCCGGGGTGACGTCGCTCGGGGCGACGCCCGTCCCGCCGGTGGTCACGACCACGTCGACTCCGCTGCCGATCGCGTCGGCGATCGCCTCGCCCACCGCGTCGCCGTCGGCCACGACGACCACCCGGGACTCCCAGCCGCGGGTGGTGAACCAGGCCTCCAGCGCCGGTCCCGTCCGGTCCTCGTACACGCCGGAGGCGGCACGGGTGGAGGCGACGACCGCCACCGCCCGCCGCGTCACGGGGTTCCTCCGCTCGTCCACGAGCCGCTCCTCCCGCCCGCCTTCGCGAGCACACGGATACCGGTGATCGCGGCACCGCGATCGACCGCCTTGATCATGTCGTAGACCGTGAGGGCGGCCACGCTGACCGCGGTCAGCGCCTCCATCTCGACGCCGGTGCGCCCGGTCGTGCGCACGCGCGCCTCGATCCGGACGCGGCCGTCCTGCGGCTCGAGGTCCACGTCGACGCCGTCCAGCGCCAGCGGGTGGCAGAGCGGGATGAGGGTCGAGGTCGCCTTCGCGCCGAGGATCCCGGCGATCCGCGCCACGCCGAGCGCTTCGCCCTTGGGCAGCTCGCCCTGCTCGAGGAGCCGCACCACCTCGGGCGAGGTCTCGACGTAGCCCTCGGCGACGGCGGTGCGCGCCGTGACCTCCTTCGCGCTCACATCGACCATGTGCACGGCTCCGTCGCCGCGCACATGGGTGAGCCGATCGCTCTCAGTCATCGATCCTCCAGATCTCGACCGTGTCGCCGGTCGCTGCGTGGTCCGTCCCGACGGGGACGTGGATGAGCACGGTGGAGCGGGCGTAGGACGCCAGTAGGTGCGAGCCGGGCCCGCCCATCGGGTGCACGAGGCCCTCGTCGTCGAGGACTCCGCGGCGGATCTGGTGCAGGTGCGCGGGCGAGTCGAGCGCCGTGCCGAGGCGCGCACGGAGCCGCGGCCGCTCGGCGGGCGTCCGTCCCGCGAGCGAGCGCAGCACGGGCCGGAGGAACACCTCGAACGAGACCAGGGCGCTCACCGGGTTCCCGGGAAGCGAGACGACCGGCAGGTGCAGCCCCTCGGCCACGCGCACGAGACCGAGGCCCTGCGGGCCGCCCGGCTGCATCTCGACGTGGCCGAACTCCGAGCCCGCCGGGCCGAGCGCGTCGCGGACGACCTCGTACGCGCCCGCGCTGACACCGCCGACCGTGATCACCAGGTCGGCCGCGCCCGCGTGCTCCTCGAGCAGCGCCAGGAGGTCCTCGGCCCGATCGCTCGTGCAGGCGACGACGACGGGCAGCGCGCCCGCCTCGCGGACGGCCTCGGCCAGCAGGGCGCCGTTCGCGTCGTGGATCTGCGCCTCCTCGAGGACGGCGCCTGCGGGACGGATCTCGTTGCCGGTGGGGACGACGAGCACCCGGAGTCGCGGCAGCACCTCCGCCTCGGTCAGCCCGAGGGAGGCGAGGAGTCCGTAGTGGGCCGCGCGGAGGACCGTGCCGGCCGGGAGGGCGAGCTCGCCGCGGCGGGCGTCGCTGCCCCGGGCTCGGACGAAGGTCGCCGGCACCACCGGGTGCGCGAAGGCGACGCTGCCCGCCGCGGGGAAGCGCGGAGGATCGACGCGCTCGACCGGGACGACGGCGTCGGCCCCCTCCGGCAGCGGCGAGCCGGTCATGATCGGTGTCGCCGTGCCGGGCTCGTGCCGCGGCGCCCGGTCGCCCGCGGGGATCGGCGCCGAGACGGGCAGGGCGACGGGATGCTCCGGCGCCGCCGCGTCGAGGTCGGCCGCCCGCACCGCGAAGCCGTCCATCTGCGAGTTGTCGAAGCGCGGCAGGTCGAGCGGGGAGTCGACGGAGCGGGCGAGGACCCGCCGGTCGTACGCGCCCGGATCGGCGGCGACGGCGGCCGGCTCCAGGCTCAGGGTCTCGCGGGCACCCCGCGTGGCCAGCGGCGCGAGCAGCGCCCGCACCCGGGCGGCGTGCAGGTCGATCGAGGTCATCGTGTCCTCTCGCGAGCGGCGGAGCCCGACCGGCGGCGGGACCGAGTCCATCTTGCCGGGTCGCGCCCGGTTCCGCGGCGTAGTGTGAGCGGATGAGCACAGCACTGGGGATCCCGGGCTTCCGGCCCCGACAGCGCAGCGCGGTCCTCCCGGCCGACCGCCCCGCCACCCCGCTCCTCCTGGACACCTACGGGCGCGTCGCGGACGATCTGCGGATCTCGCTGACGGACAAGTGCAATCTGCGCTGCACCTATTGCATGCCGGCGGAGGGCCTGCCGTTCCAGCCGCCCGCGTCCCTGCTCAGCCGCGAGGAGATCCTCCGCCTCGCGCGCATCGCCGTGGAGCAGTTCGGCGTCCGCCAGATCCGCTTCACCGGCGGCGAGCCGCTCCTGCGCAAGGACCTCGTCGACATCATCCGCGACGTCGCCTCCCTCGACCCGCGCCCCGAGATCTCGCTCACCACGAACGCGATCGGCCTGTCGGGTCGGGCGGCGGCGCTCGCCGACGCCGGCCTGAACCGCGTCAACGTCTCGCTCGACTCGATCTGCGCCGAGACCTTCGCGAAGGTCACCCGTCGCCCGTTCCTCGACCGCGTGCTCGCGGGCATCGACGCGCTCGGTCCCGCCGGCCTGGACCAGACCAAGATCAACGCAGTGCTCCTGCCCGGGATCAACGACCACGAGGCCCCGGAGCTGCTCGCCTGGGCCCTCGCGGGAGGCCACCAGCTCCGCTTCATCGAGCAGATGGCGCTCGACGCCGACCACGGCTGGGACCGCGCGACCATGATCACCGCCGCGGACATCCGGGCGCTGCTCTCGGAGCGCTTCTCGCTCAGCCCGCACGCGGCCCCCCGCGACGGCGCCCCCGCCGAGCTCTTCGACGTCCGCGAGGCCGGGGGGTCCGAGGTGCTCGGCCAGGTGGGGATCATCGCGTCCGTCACCGAGAACTTCTGCGACGACTGCCGCCGCACCCGGCTCACCGCCGAGGGAGGTGTCCGCAGCTGCCTCTTCTCGAACGAGGAGACGGACCTGCTCGGCCCGATGCGCGCGGGCGCGGACGACCACGAGGTCGCCCAGCTCTGGCGCGGGGCGATGTGGGCCAAGCCCGCGGGACACGAGATGAACCGGGCGGGCTTCGTGCAGCCCGAGCGCACGATGAGCGCGATCGGCGGATGAGCATGCGGGTCCGCTACTTCGCGGCGGCCAAGGCCGCCCTCGGCCGTGGTTCCGACGAGCTCGACGAGGTGCCCGACCTGGGCGCTCTCGAGGAGAGACTCGTCGCCTCCGCGCCCTCGGCCTCCGACGTGCTCGCACGGTGCACCTACCTGGTCGACGGCGTGTCGACCGCGAACAGGGCCACGCCGCTGCGTCCCGATGCCGCGGTCGACGTCCTGCCGCCGTTCGCCGGCGGCTGACCCCGAAGAGCCCTCCGTGACGAGCCGTCCTCGACCGGACCGGTGCGTCCGCTCCGCGCGGTCCGCAGCAGGTGCGTCCGCGCTTCTGGAGGACGCTGCATCCCGAGGACGGACTGGTCCTGTCCCGCCGCACAGGGACCCGCGGGACGCCTCCCTCGGACCCGCGTGCGGCGGGGCAGGACCGGATCAGCGGCCGATCCCGTGCGTCACGGGCACAGGACGTTGGTCATCGTGTCGAGCACGTTGCGGTTCTGCACGTCGAGGAATCCGAACGCCGAGGAGACTCCGGTGGCGACCAGCACGCCGCTGACGAAGGCCCGGCCGTCCCGGGTCACGTAGGCGTCCGGCGCGAAGATGGTGGCGTCGGAGGGCACACCGGAGGCGACGCGGATCTGCGGCTGCGTCCTGTCCGCGAACGCGCCGTACCGGACGAGAGCGCCGTTCTGGATCACGTCCACGACGTCACGGTTCTGTCGATCGCGGTAGGCGTCGGCACTGGTCACCCCGGTAGCGACCAGGATGCTGCTGTTGAAGAGGCGCCCGTCCGGCGTCAGGTGGTACGAGGGCGCCAAGGCGGTCGATCCTGCCGGAACGTTCCTGGCGTAGACCTGGTTCTTCGTGGAGGAGATGTAGCGGACGAGCTCCGAGCCGACGATCACGTCGATGACGTCGTTGTTGCTCTGGTCGCGGAAGGAGTCCGCGCTCGTCACTCCGGTGGTCACGAGGGCTCCGCCGGCGCGCCGCAGCTCGCCGTTCGGTGTGACGTAGAAGGCGGGCGCATGGACCGTCGATCCGGCCGGCACGCCGCTCCCGATGGCCTTCGGCGCGGCCTCTCCGGTGACGAAGCGGTAGAAGACGCCGTCGACGACGAAGTCGGCGACGTCGCGGTTCTGCTCGTCGCGGAAGCCCTGGACGCTGGTGACGCCGCGCGCGATCCGCCCCCCGCCGTGATAGAGCTCGCCCGACTCCGTCAGGTAGTACCGGGGTCCGACGGTCTTGGCTCCCGAGGGCACGTTGCCGTTCGACTCCGTCGTCGTCCGTCCGCCGTCGGTGACGTACCGGACGGCGGTCCCCGTGGTCGCGGTGGTGCTCGCGGTCGCCGTCGCGCCCGCGGCGCCGGAGACGGCGGAGAGGGTGATGCCGTTCTGCGCCACGTTCCCGGCCGTGACCGGGATGCTCACGCGTCCGTCCGCGCCGGTCGTCGCCCTGACGGTCTGCGCGCCGCCGCTGGTCAGGCCGGCGGGGAGAGTGATGGCGACCGTGTCGCCGGCAGCGGGAGCGCCGTTGGTCGTGGCGAGGACGGAGACCGTTCTCGTGGTGCAGGCGGGGAAGGAGTACGCCGGGGCGTCGAAGGCGAGGGTGAGGCCGGTGGACGCGGCGGCCGCGGGGGTCGCGACCGCCGCGGCGACGACGGGGACGGACCAGGCCGCACCCGACATGATCGTCCGCCGGGCGAGCCCCCCGCGGGTCGAGTCGATCCGCGGTGGGAGGGAGCGCGAGTGCGCTGCCGTCGGGTCCAGGGCGTTGGTGTCCGTCATGGTGTTCCTTTTCTTTCTTTCGTGCGAGGGGTGGTGGACGCGCCGATCCTGCCGAACGTCCGGCCTCCGGTCGACGCGGAACGGGCCGCGACGAGGTTCCATGCCCGACCGTGGACGTTCCGTCGCGCCGCCGGACCGGGGGAGCCGCTCAGGCCGCCTCCTCGCCGGGAGCCCGTCCGGCGCGGGGGGCGCGGCGGCCCACGTCAGCTCGCGTCGTCGATCCGGCGGAGGGTCCGCTGCATGTGGATCCGCGAGCTGAAGCCGGCCGACCGCGCCACGCGGTCCAGGTCCGTCGCCGCCCGCGGGCCGAGTTCGTCGAGGAGGCGCTGCGCCTCGAAAGCCCGCGCGCGCTCGATCCGCTGACGAGGGGTGGTGCCGGCGGCCGAGAACGCCCGGTGCAGGTGGCTGACCGACACGCCGAGGCTCTCCGCAAGCGTCTCCACCGTGAAGGAGCGGTCGCGGTAGTGCCGCTCGATCAGGCGCGTGCCGTTCGCATACACGGCGGCGGGGGACCGGTCCTCCCGGTCGGAGGAGGGCAGCAGCGCCGAGAAGGCCGAGGCCAGGAGGTGCTCGCTCGCGATCTCGAAGTGCTCGAAGGCCGCGTCCGAGGGCTCGACGCCGAAACTGAGGACGGTGTTCGCCGCACCGGTGAGTGCGCGCCAGTAGGCCTCGGGGAGGGCGAGGACCCGGTCCGTGAGCGAGGCGAACTCGCTCGCGCGGAGCACCGAGGGGCGCAGCTGCCACTCGAAGCGCGCCCACGGACTGAGCGCCGCCGCGTACTGCACCGTCGAGGCGCGGGTCACGAGAGCGCTGCCGGCCGGGAGCCGGTGGTCGCGGCCCCGGGCGGAGAGGCGGCCGGTCCCGTCGAGGCTGAAGAGCACGCGGAGCCTTCCGGGATGGGGGAGGACCTCGAACTCCCCGGTCTGCAGCCAGGCGCGGCTGAGGCTGAGGCGCGGCGAGACGATCGCGTCGCAGACGGCACCTCGCGGCAGGGGGCGCCGCGGAATCCAGCCGAGCCGACGCAGCCGCCTCTCGGCGGGACTCCAGACCTCGGGCATCACGCCTCCGCGCCGGGGCCGAGCGGGTCGGGAGGATCGAGCAGCGCCGCCTGCCGCGCGGAGTGCGGTGAAGGCGTCGGCATGGGTGCTCTCCTCGGAACGGTGGCCGCGAGCACGCCACCGCCGATCAGCTTCGGACACTGCTCCGCCCTGATCCGCGGAGAAGGACGGATCCTCTCCGCTGCGAGCACCGAACATCCCGGGTCGCCGATCGGCAGGGCGCTGGGTGCGCCTCACCCCTCCCGTTCCACGGCGCACGCGGCCGCGGGGCGGGTCACCGCTCCCGCCACGACGCCATCCCGCCGTCGAGCGAGTCGGACGCCACGCCCGCCGCCGCCGCGCGCTCCGCCGCGAGACGCGACCGGACCCCGGAGGCGCAGTGCAGCACGAGCGGACCGGCCGGCAGAGCGGCGGGGTCGAAGCGCGACATCGGCATCCGCACGGCACCGGGCACCGCGACGGACCGGTCCTCGTCGTCCTCGCGGAGGTCGACGACGGTCGGGGGCGTCGGCCCGGCCAGCCGCTCCCGCAGCTCGGCCGCCGTGATCGAGCCCGCCGCGGCCCGCCGCTCCGGGACCGGCGGCACCCGCCGCTCGAGAGGGAGCTCGGCCCAGGAGGAGTCGAGAGCGTCGTGCACGAGCACGCGACCGAACAGCGGCTCGCCCGCCCCGGTCACGAGCTTGACGACCTCGGCCGCCATGGCCGAGCCGATCAGCGCGCAGAGCGCGCCCAGCACGCCCACCGTCGAGCAGCTGTCGCCCGCGTCCTCGGCCTCGGGGTGCAGCGCGCGCAGGGTCACCCCTCCGCCCGGGGCGCCGGCCCAGAAGGTCGAGAGCTGCCCGTCGAAGCCGAGTGCCGATCCCCACACGTGCGGGATCCCGGCGCGCGTCGTCGCGTCCGAGGCGAGGTAGCGCGCGCCGAAGGTGTCGAAGCCGTCGACCACGACGTCCCAGCCCGCCACCAGGGCGTCGACGTTGGCCGAGGTCAGCGACACCGGGAAGGCCCGGGCGTCGATGCCGGGGGAGAGCCGCCGCGCGGTCGCCGCCGCCGACTCCGCCTTCGACCGGCCCACCGAGGAGTCGTCGTGCGCCGTCTGCCGCGCCAGGTTCGAGAGCTCGACGACATCGCCGTCCACAATGCCGAGCCGCCCGATCCCGGCCGCGGCGAGCGCCGTGATCACCGGCGAGCCGATGCCGCCCGCGCCGAGGATCAGCACGCGCGCGTTCCGGAGGCGCCGCTGTCCGAGCTCCCCGAGGGGCGCCAGGCGGATCTGCCGGGCGAACCGCTCGCGCTCGGCGGCGGTCAGCGGCGGTCCGGGCTCGACGAGCGGGGTCATGGGAGCTCCTTCCTCCACTGGCCCTCGTGGGCGACGGGGGTGAAGCAGACGGCCTCGTTCACAGCGAGCATCGGTCGGTTCTCCTCGGCGTTCCAGGTGTAGACGGCCCGGCAGTCCGGGGCGGTCCCCACCGCATCGCCGATCGCGGTCAGGGCGAGGAAGTCGCTCCAGCCGTGGGCGCCCACGGCCTCGGGGATCGCGAGCTCGCGGATCCGGAGCGCCGGGTCGGAGGTGCGGTTCACCACCCCAGTGTGCACGTCTCGGCGCCCGCGGCGGCCTCCTGCGCCTGTTCCGGTGCGGGATCGCGGCGGTCCGTCGGCCGGTCGGGGCTCCGCCTCCCGGCCCGGCCGCGGCCGTCGGCTACCGTGGAGGCGTTGTGGACGGGAGCGAGGCGGCCGGGTGTACCTGAAGAGCCTGACCCTCAAGGGCTTCAAGTCCTTCGCTCAGCCGACCACGTTCGCCTTCGAGCCGGGGGTCACCTGCGTCGTCGGCCCCAACGGCTCGGGCAAGAGCAACGTCGTCGACGCGCTCGCCTGGGTGATGGGGGAGCAGGGGGCGAAGACGCTCCGCGGCGGCAAGATGGAGGACGTCATCTTCGCGGGCACCTCCACCCGCGGACCCCTCGGCCGCGCCGAGGTCGCGCTCACCATCGACAACTCGGACGGCGCCCTGCCGATCGAGTACACCGAGGTGACGATCACCCGGACCCTCTTCCGCAACGGCGGCAGCGAGTACGCGATCAACGGACGCGGCTGCCGGCTGCTCGACGTGCAGGAGCTGCTGAGCGACTCCGGTCTCGGGCGCGAGATGCACGTCATCGTGGGGCAGGGACAGCTCGACGCCGTGCTGCACGCGACCCCCGAGGAGCGGCGCGGGTTCATCGAGGAGGCCGCCGGGATCCTCAAGCACCGCCGCCGCAAGGAGAAGACGCTCCGCAAGCTCGAGGCGATGCAGGCGAACCTGACCCGCCTCTCCGACCTCGCGGGCGAGATCCGGCGCCAGCTCAAGCCCCTCGGGCGCCAGGCCGAGGTCGCACGGCAGGCGCAGACGATCGCCGCCGTGGTGCGCGACGCCCGGGCGCGCCTGCTCGCCGACGACGTGGTCGCGCTCCGGACCGCTTTGGACGGCTTCGCCCGCACCGAGAGCGAGCGGCACAGCGAGCGGGTGGTCCTGCAGCAGCGGCTCGAGCAGGCGACGCTCCGGCGAGCGCGGATCGAGGCGGAGGTGGTCGGCGACGCGGTCGACGACGCCCGGCGCACCTCGTTCGAGCTGGAGTCGGTGCAGGAGCGGCTGCGCAACCTCTCGGCCCTCGCCGGGCAGCGGCTCGCGATGCTCGAGCTCGAGTCCGAGCAGCCGCAGATCCAGCCGCGCGTGACGCCGGGGCAGGTGGAGGAGGCGCGGGTCGAGCTCGAGCGCCTGCGGCAGGCCGTCCTCGACGCGGAGTCGGCGTGGGTCCAGGCGCAGCGCACGACCGTCGCCGCCCGCTCCGCCCTCGACGCGGTCGACGCGGAGATCGCCGCGCAGGCGGCCCTCGTCTCGCGCTACGACCTCGAGCTCTCCACCCTCTCGGGGCAGGCCGACACCGCCGCCTCCCGTCTCGCGTCCGTCCGGGGCGAGGTCCTGCGCGCGCAGAACACCCTCGACGCGGCCGACCGGCGGAAGGAGGCGGCGCGGCGGGCGCTCGACGCTCTGGAGGCCGAGCTGGACGACGCGGGCCGCGGCCCCGACGGCGGCCTCGACGAGGGCTACGAGCTCGCCCAGTCCGCGGTCTCGGCCGCCGAGGGCGGGATCGAGCGGCTGCGCGAGGAGCTGCACGCCCTAGAGCGCGAGCGCGAGGCGCTGGCCGCCCGCACGGGTGCCCTGTCGCTGGCCCTCGACGTCTCGGACGGCTCGGCCGAGCTGATCGCCGCCCGGATCGAGGGGGTGCGCGGCCGGGTCGCCGAGCGGATCCAGGTGCGGCCGGGCTGCGAGGCCGCGATCGCCGCCGCCCTCGGCGCGGTCGCCGACGCCGTGCTGGTCGAGTCGACCGCCCGGGCCGACGCGGCACTGGACGCCGCGCTGGAGCGCGACCTCGGACGCGTCGAGCTGCTGGTCGCCGACGCCGCCCGGCCGCACGTCGCTCTCACCGTTCCCGAGGGGGCGGAACGCGCGGGCGACCTCGTCACGGCGCCGGCCGGGGTCCTCTCGCTCCTCGAGCGCGTGCTCGTGGTCGAGGACCTCGCCGCGGCGCGGCGCCTGAGGGAGCGCATCGATCCGGGCACCGTCCTGGTCACCCGCGACGGCGCGACCGTCTCCGACGCCGTGCAGAGCGCCGGCTCCGGCGGGCAGCGCAGCCGGATCGAGCTCGTCTCCGAGCGCGACTCGGCCGCCGCCCGGCTGGAGGAGGTCGAGGGCGGGATCGACCGGCTCCGCTTCGAGCTCGCCGAGCAGACCGGTGCGCTCCGCGGCGCGAAGGAGCAGGCCGCGAGCGCGCTCTCGGCCCTCCGCGAGCACGACGCCGCCCGTGCCGCCCACACCGAGCGGCTCGGCGGCGTGCGCGCCCAGCTCGAGGCGGCCACCGCCGAGCACGGCCGGGGCTCGAGGGCGCTGGCCGTCGCCTCGGACCGGGTCGGCGACGCCGAGCGCGCGGCCCAGGAGGCGAGGTCGGCGCTCGACGCCGCGCGCGCCCGGCCTCGGCCGGTGCTCGACGCGAGCGCCCGCGACGGTCTGCAGCGCGACGTCGACACCGCACGCGAGCGCGAGATCGAGGCGCGGCTCGGCGTCGAGACCGCCAAGGAGCGGGTGCGGGCGGAGCAGTCCCGCGGGGAGGCGCTCGCCCGCCAGCTGGCCGCCGACCGCGCCGCCGCCGACGAGGCCGCGCGCCGCGCCGTGATCCGCCGTCGCCAGCGCGACGCGGCGGCCGAGGTGACCGCCGCGCTCCCCGCCGTCCTCGCCTCCGTCGACCGCTCCGTCCAGCAGGCCCGGGCCGAGCTCGTCGCGGCCGAGTCGGCGCGCTCGCAGCAGAACGCCGAGCTGCAGGGGCTCCGCCGCGAGGAGGGGAGCGTGCGCGACCGGCTCCAGTCCGTCACCGAGAGCGTGCACGGCCTCGAGCTGCAGATCTACGAGAAGAGGCTGCAGCTCACCGGTCTGCTCGAGCGCGCCGCGTCCGAGCTCGGGCTCACCGAGGACGTGCTGGTGGAGGAGTACGGTCCCGGAGTCGGCGTCCCCGACGAGACGGACGTGGAGCAGGAGCCGCGGCCCTACGTCCGCGAGGAGCAGCGCCGCCGCCTCGAGAAGGCCGAGAAGCAGCTCGGGCAGCTGGGCCGCGTCAATCCGCTCGCGCTGGAGGAGTTCGCCGCGCTGGAGCAGCGGCACGCGTTCCTGACCGAGCAGCTGGCCGACCTCACCGGGACCCGGCGCGACCTGCTCACCATCATCGAGGAGCTCGACGAGACGATGCAGACCGTGTTCGCCTCCGCGTTCGACGACACGCAGGCGGCATTCGCGGACGTGTTCCCCGTCCTCTTCCCCGGCGGCACCGGCAGCATCCGGCTGACCGACCCGGAGAACCTGCTCACCACCGGCATCGAGGTCGCGGTGCGGCCGGCCGGCAAGAAGATCGAGCGGCTGTCGCTCCTCTCCGGAGGGGAGCGCTCGCTCGCGGCCGTGGCGTTCATGGTCGCCATCTTCAAGTCGCGGCCGAGCCCCTTCTACATCATGGACGAGGTGGAGGCCGCCCTCGACGACGCGAATCTCGGCCGACTGCTCAGCATCTTCGAGGACCTGCGCACCTCGAGCCAGCTGATCGTCATCACCCACCAGAAGCGGACCATGGAGATCGCGGACGCCCTCTACGGCGTCTCGATGCGGCAGGACGGCGTCTCGGCCGTCGTCGGCCAGCGCGTCGCCGCGCCCCCGGCCTGAACCCGCCTCCCCGACCGCTCGGAGGCGCGCCCGCCGGTAGCCTGGACCCATGGCAGAACGCACCTCCTGGTCGCTCGGCCGCGCACTGCGCGGCCTGTTCGAGAAGCGCACGATCGACGACCAGACCTGGGACGACCTCGAGACGGCGCTGATCACCGCCGACTTCGGCCCCGACATCACCGAGGAGATCGTCGACGACCTCCGCGCCAAGGTCGCCCGCTACTCCACCACCGACCCGCGCGACCTGCAGCGGATGCTCCGCGAGTCCCTCGAGGAGCGCCTGTCGAAGTACGACACCACACTCAAGCTCAGCGAGCGCCCCGCCGTGATCCTCGTGGTCGGCGTGAACGGCGTCGGCAAGACCACGACCATCGGCAAGTTCGCCAAGTTCCTCCGCAACTACGGCCGGAGCGTCGTGGTCGGCGCGGCCGACACCTTCCGCGCGGCGGCGGTCGACCAGCTCGCCACCTGGGCGCAGCGCGCCGACGCCCAGATCGTCCGCCCTCAGCAGGAGCGCCAGGATCCGGCGTCCGTCGCCTTCCAGACCGTGCAGTTCGCGAAGGACACCGGCGTCGAGATGGTCATCATCGACACGGCCGGCCGCCTGCACACCAAGGGCGGGCTGATGGACGAGCTCACGAAGATCAAGCGCGTCATCGAGAAGCAGGCCCCGATCTCCGAGATCCTGCTCGTGCTCGACGCGACGACCGGTCAGAACGGGCTGAGCCAGGCCGAGGCGTTCATCGAGCACGCGGGCGTCACCGGCCTGGTCATCACCAAGCTCGACGGCTCCGCGAAGGGCGGCTTCGTCCTCGCGGTCCAGGAGCGCACCGGCATCCCGATCAAGCTCGTCGGCCAGGGCGAGGGCATCGGCGACCTCACCGGCTTCACCCCCCACGTCTTCGCCCAGCAGCTCGTCAGCTGAGCGGCCCCGCCCGGGACGACGCGCCGGCGCCGTCCCGGTGGCGGGCTACACGGCCTGCGAGAAGCCCAGCGCCGCGTCGGCGAGGTGGCGCAGGTGCTCCGGGACCGGCAGCCCCTTCGACTCCATCGAGCGCGCCCAGAGCCGGCCGGCCCGGTAGGAGGAGCGGACCAGGGGCCCGGCGAGGACGCCGAGGAAGCCGATGTCCTCGGCCTCCTCCTTGATCGCCACGAACTCCTCCGGGTGCACCCAGCGGTCCACCGGCAGATGCCGCGGCGTCGGGCGGAGGTACTGCGTGATGGTCACGATGTCGGTGCCGGCGTCGTAGAGGTCCTGCAGCGCCTGCGAGATCTCCTCCCGCTCCTCGCCCATGCCGAGAATGAGGTTCGACTTCGTGATCAGCCCCGCCTCCCGGCCCTGGGTGAGCACGTCGAGCGAGCGCTCGTAGCGGAAGGCCGGCCGGATGCGCTTGAAGATCCGCGGCACCGTCTCGACGTTGTGGGCGAACACCTCCGGCTCCGCGTCGAACACCCGCTGCAGGTGCTCGGCGCGGCCGGTGAAGTCCGGGACCAGGATCTCGACCCCCGTGCCCGGAGCCTGGGCGTGGATCTGGCGGATGGTCTCGGCGTAGAGCCAGGAGCCCTCGTCGGGCAGGTCGTCGCGGGCGACTCCGGTGACGGTCGCGTAGCGGAGGTTCATCCGCGCCACGGACTCGCCGACACGCCGGGGCTCGTCCGCGTCGTAGTCCGCGGGCTTCCCGGTGTCGATCTGGCAGAAGTCGCAGCGGCGGGTGCACTGGGCGCCCCCGATGAGGAAGGTCGCCTCTCGGTCCTCCCAGCACTCGAAGATGTTGGGGCAGCCCGCCTCCTGGCAGACGGTGTGCAGCTCCTCGCTCTTCACCAGCGACTGCAGCTGCCGGTACTCCGGGCCCATCGAGGCCTTCGTTCGGATCCACTCGGGCTTGCGCTCGATCGGCGTCTCGGCGTTGCGGATCTCCAGCCGCAGCAGCTTGCGGCCGCCGGCCTCGGCGCTCACGCGGCGACCTCCTCGATGCGGGCGGAGAAGGCGGGGGCCGCCTCCGAGAAGCGCGCCGCCACCCGCGCCCGCACCGCCTCCATGGGCGGAGCTTCGCCGCGCTCGCGCTCGAGCGTGGTCACTCCGGCGTCGGCGATGCCGCAGGCGACGATGCGGGCGTAGGGCTCGAGGCTGTTCGAGACGTTGAGGGCGAATCCGTGCATCGTCACGCCCGAGGCGACGCGGATGCCGATCGCGGCGATCTTGTCGGCGCCGCCGTCCCTCGGGATCCACACTCCCGAGCGCCCGTCGACGCGCCGCCCCTGCACGCCCAGGTCGTCGAGAGCGGCGATCAGCGCGCCCTCCAGCGAGCGGACGTAGGCGACCACGTCGACGGGCTCGCCGAGCCGCACGATCGGGTAGCCGACGAGCTGCCCCGGGCCGTGCCAGGTGATCCGCCCTCCGCGGTCGACGTCGACCACGGGCGAGCCGTCGACCGGGCGCTCGTGCGCCTCGGTGCGCTTGCCTGCGGTGTAGACGGAGGAGTGCTCGCAGAGCACGAGGGTGTCCGGCCTCGAGCCCGCCACCACCTCGGCGTGCAGGCGGCGCTGCAGCTCCCAGCCGTCGGCGTAGTCCAGGGGTTCCGCGGAGTCGCCCGCCACCAGTGTCTCGATCACCGGGCCACCCTAGCCCTGTTCTTGGACCCGGACCAGTTAATCCGCTCCGCGGTGATCGCGCCGATCGCGAGCCGATCGGCGGCCCCGCCCGCCGACCCTCCGGGCCTCCGGTAGAATTCCGGGCATCATGGCTACTTTCGGCACCCTCTCCGATCGACTCGTCGAGACCTTCAAGAACCTCCGCACGAAGGGCAAGCTCTCCGCGTCGGACGTCGACGGCACCGTCCGCGAGATCCGGCGGGCCCTCCTCGACGCCGACGTGGCGCTGGAGGTCGTGAAGGAGTTCACCGGCAAGGTGCGCGAGCGCGCCCTCGGCGACGAGGTCAACAAGGCGCTCAACCCGGCCCAGCAGGTCGTCCAGATCGTCAACGAGGAGCTCGTCGCGATCCTCGGCGGACAGTCGCGCCGGCTCGAGTTCGCCAAGCGCCCGCCGACCGTCATCATGCTCGCCGGCCTCCAGGGCGCGGGTAAGACGACCCTCGCGGGCAAGCTCGGCAAGTACCTCGGCAAGGACGGCCACACCCCGCTGCTCGTCGCGGCCGACCTCCAGCGCCCCAACGCCGTGCAGCAGCTGCAGGTCGTCGGCGAGCAGGCCGGAGTCGCGGTCTACGCGCCGGAGCCGGGCAACGGCGTCGGCAACCCGGTCAAGGTCGCCCAGAACGCGATCCGCTTCGCGACCGACAAGCAGTACGACACGGTCATCATCGACACGGCCGGACGCCTCGGCGTCGACGCCGACATGATGAAGCAGGCCGCCGACATCCGCCGCGTCACGAACCCCGACGAGGTCCTGTTCGTCATCGACGCGATGATCGGCCAGGACGCGGTCGCGACCGCCAAGGCCTTCCAGGAGGGCGTCGACTTCACCGGCGTCGTTCTCTCCAAGCTCGACGGCGACGCCCGCGGAGGCGCGGCGCTCTCGGTCGCCTCGCTCACCGGCCGCCCGATCCTCTTCGCCTCCACGGGTGAGTCGCTCGACGACTTCGAGCAGTTCCACCCCGACCGCATGGCGAGCCGCATCCTCGACCTCGGCGACGTGCTGACGCTCATCGAGCAGGCCCAGTCCGCGTTCGACGAGGACGAGGCGCGCAAGATCGCCGAGAAGATCATGGGGGACACGTTCACCCTCGACGACTTCCTCGGCCAGATGCAGCAGCTGCGCAACATGGGCTCGATCAAGAAGATGATCGGCATGCTGCCCGGCGCGAAGGGCATGCGCGAGCAGCTCGACCAGTTCGACGAGCGCGAGATCGTGCGCACCGAGGCGATCATCCAGTCGATGACGAAGGCGGAGCGGGTCAACCCGAAGCTGCTCAACGGCTCGCGGCGCCTGCGCATCGCCCGCGGCTCCGGCATGACGGTCACGGACGTCAACCAGCTCGTCCAGCGCTTCGAGCAGGCCGCCAAGATGATGAAGACGGTCGCCAAGGGCGGCATGCCCTCGGTCCCCGGGATGGGCCCGGTGCCCGGCGCCGGCTACCAGGGCCGCCCGAAGCCGCAGAAGAAGAAGAGCAGCAAGTCCGGCAACCCCGCCAAGCGCGCGGCCGAGAACGCGGCGATCACCTCCGGGCCCCGCCCGGGCGATGCGGGCGGCTCCGGCTTCGGCCTGGGCGGCGGCGCCGGCAAGGGCGCCCAGCCCACGCCGGAGGAGCTCGAGCAGCTGCAGAAGCTCCTCGGGCGATGAGGCGGGTCGCGGCCGGACGCGCGGGCGGGGTCCTCGTCCTCGCGGCCGTGCTCGGGCTCACCGGCTGCGCCGAGGGCTCCGGGGTCGACGCGATGACGGCGCCCTCCCCGGAGGACCTGGTCGGCCGCTGGGTGACGGGCGTCTCCTACGACGCGCCCGACGTGCCGTTCCTCCTGATCGCGGAGGACGGGACCTGGGCGGGCTCCGACGGCTGCAACGGCGCGCAGGGCGAGTGGTCGATCGACCAGGAGGGCGCCCTCACCGTCTCGGCCGGGCCGAGCACGCTGATCGCCTGCGACGGCGTCGCACTGCCGATGATCTTCTCGGAGGCGGCGATGGCCTCGATCGACGGCGGACGGCTCCGCCTGTTCGACGACGAGGGGGCCACCGTCGTCAAGCTCGCCCGCTCCACGAGCGACGAGGCGCCCTCGGCGTCGCCGGACCCGGCGGGGGAGTAGCGCGCCGTCCCTCCGGGGGCCGCAGCGGGGATCCCCGTGAGGCGCACCGCTCGCTAGCGTGAGGGCATGACAACCGCACACGCGCGCCCCGTCCGCATCGGCGTCCAGATCGCACCGCAGCACGTCCCCTACGAGGTCATCCGCGACACGCTCGCCGAGCTCGAGGACCTCGGCGTCGACATCGCCTTCAACTGGGACCACTTCTTCCCGCTCTCGGGAGAGCCGAACGGCCTGCACTTCGAGGGCTGGAGCATGCTCGCGGCCTGGGCCGAGCAGACCAGCCGCATCGAGTTCGGCCCGCTGGTCACCTGCAACAGCTACCGGAACCCCGACCTCCTCGCCGACATGGCGCGCACGGTCGACCACATCAGCGCCAAGGGCGCCGAGGGCCGTCTGATCTTCGGCATCGGCTCGGGCTGGTTCGAGCGCGACTACGAGGAGTACGGCTACGAGTTCGGCACTCCCGGCTCCCGCCTCGACGAGCTCTCCGAGGCGATGCCGCGCATCCGCAGCCGGTGGTCGATGCTCAACCCGGCGCCCACCCGCGACATCCCGGTGATGATCGGCGGCGGCGGCGAGAAGAAGACGCTGCGGATCGTCGCCGAGCACGCCGACATCTGGCACAGCTTCTCGGACGTCCCGACGCTCGAGCGCAAGCTCGGCGTGCTCTCGGAGTGGTGCAGCCGCGTCGACCGCGACCCGGCGGCGATCGAGATCTCGACCGGCGCGAGCGTGCGCGGCGGTGTCGGCGACGCCTCCTTCGACGTGCTCGACCAGCAGTACGACCTGGGCGCCCGCCTGTTCACGCTCGGCATCACCGGTCCGGACATCGACCTCGCGCCCGTGCGCGACCTGCTCGGCTGGCGCGACGGCCGGAACAGCACCGCGCGCTGACCCGGCGGGGCGCCGTCAGGGCGGCGCCCCGCGTCGGAGTCAGGCCGCCGGCGCGTCCGTCGCCTTCTGGCCGGTCGGCACCGCCCGGGCGAGGCCGGACTTCTCGGCCGCCACCTCGAACGCGTCGGCCAGGGCGCGCTGGCCCTCGACGGTGGGATGCACGCCGTCCTCGCCGAGCAGCCCGTCCTCGCGGAGGGGGTCCGGGTACTCCAGCGCACCGCCGCCGGCGGCCGTCACGGCCTCGACCAGCGCCGCGTCGTACTCGTCGAGATCGGAGGGGCGCGGGTCGGGGCCCCAGACCGAGTCCAGCGCGATGAGCCGGGCCGAGGGCGAGGCGGCCACGATCGCGTCCACCGCCGGCCCGATCGCGGCGTCCACGTCCTCCGGATCCCAGCCCAGGTCGTTGCTGCTGGCGATCAGCACGATCGCGTCGGGCCGGGTGTCGGCGATCTCCTCCGCGCGGTCGCCGATCGCGACGCCGCAGTCGCCCGGCTCGATGAAGCCGCCGCCGTCGCAGCCCAGGTTCGTGACCTCCCAGCCGAGGTCGTCGCCGACGAGTGCGGGCCAGGCCTGCTCCGGATCGACCGTCAGACCGCGCACGATGCTGTCGCCGACGATCGTCACTCGGGAGCCGGCGGGCAGAGAGCCGCCGATCGAGAGCGGCAGCGGATCGGCGGTGACGGTCGGGAGGGGAGTGGCGGTGCCGGCGGGGGACGCGGTCGCCGGGCCGGTCGTCGTCGAGGACGAGCAGCCGGCGAGGCCGAGGGCCAGGGCGCCGATCGCGGCTGCGGCGAGGAGGACGGGACGCGTCATGAGCGGGGATCCCGGAGCCCGTCGCGCAGCTCGCCCGCGAGCGCCCGGACCACCGCCTTGAGGTCGCCGTCGTTCGCCGCGGCCGTCCGCAGCTGGCGCTGATAGCTCGCTCCCGCGACCAGGATCAGCTCGACGTCGCCGAGCTCCTTCACGCAGTCGAGACGCTCGGCGACCGGTGCGAGGGTGACGAGCAGGTCGCGGATGTCGTCGGTGACCAGGCGCTCCGCTCCAGCGGCGTCGAGGATGATCTCGGCGTCGAGCCCGTAGCGGGCCGCGCGCCACTTGTTCTCGCGCACGTACCAGGGCTGCATCGTCGGCAGGTCCTCGCCCGCGTCCAGCCGCGACGAGAGGTGCTCGACGAGGCACTGGATCAGCGCGGCGACCGCTCCGATCTCCTCCGCGGAGGAGAGGCCGTCGCACGCGCGCATCTCGAGCGTGCCCCACTGCGGCGAGGGGCGGATGTCCCAGCGGACCTCCGTGTGGTCGTCGATGACGCCGGTGCGCATCATGTCGTCGACGTACTCCTCGTAGTTCGCCCAGGCACCGAACTGCGGAGGCAGGCCCGCCGTCGGCAGCTGCTGGAACATCAGCGCGCGGTTCGAGGCGTAGCCCGTGTCGACCCCGCCCCAGAACGGGCTCGACGCCGAGAGCGCCTGCAGGTGCGGGTAGTAGTCGAGCAGGGAGTTGAGGATCGGCAGCACCTTGTCGCGGTGCTCGATGCCGACGTGCACGTGGATGCCCCAGATCATCATGTTCCGACCCCACCACTGGGTCCGGTCGATGAGGCGGTGGTACCGCTCCTTGTCCGTGATGGCCTGGTCGAACCACTGCGCGAACGGGTGCGTGCCCGAGCACACGAGGTCGAGTCCCATGGGGTCGGTGATCTCGCGCACCTGCCGCAGCTGGTCCTGCAGGTCGGCGACCGCGTCGCGGACGGAGGTGTGCACGCCGGAGACCAGCTCGACCGTGTTGCGCAGGAGCTCGCCGGTGATGTGCGGGTGCGGGGCGCCGTCGTCGCTCCGGAGCGCCTCCAGCACCACATCGGCGACGTTGGCGAGATCGCCCGTCTGCCGGTCGACGATCGCGACCTCCCACTCGATCCCGAGCGTGGAGCGGTCTGATGCGGCGAAGCTGATCTCCATGGCGTGGTCCTCATCGGATCCGGGCGTCCGCCGATCGGGACGCGCCTCGCCATCCTGCCACCTGCGGCCGGGGCGGACGCCGAGCCCCGGCGGAGGCCTCCCCGGTCCCGCTCGGCCCGCTCCCGCGAGGGTGCCGCTGGGCGGCGGCGTGCCGGGCCCGCACCGGGGCGGTTTTTCTGGCAGAATGATCCGTCGGGTCCGAGGCGGTCGACCCTCTACTCACCGCCGACGAAACCCCCTCGAGCTTCCGCCGGGTGTGCCCCCACGCTCACGGCTCAGTTCATCCATCATCGACCGGACACCGGTCAACGACCACACAGGAGAATTGTGGCTGTCAAGATTCGTCTGAAGCGCCTCGGCAAGATCCGGGCGCCCTACTACCGCATCGTCGTCGCCGACTCGCGCACCAAGCGCGACGGCCGCGTGATCGAGGAGATCGGCAAGTACCACCCGACCGAGCAGCCCTCGTTCATCCAGGTCGACTCGGAGCGCGCGCAGTACTGGCTCGGAGTCGGCGCGCAGCCGACCGAGCAGGTCGCCGCGATCCTCAAGCTGACCGGCGACTGGGGCCGCTTCAAGGGCGACGCCGACGCCGTCAGCACCGTCCAGCTGAAGGAGCCCAAGGCTCCGTTCGTCGTCGACGCGAAGAAGAAGCCCGTCCTCAAGCCGAAGTCCGAGGCTCCGGCCAAGGCCGCCCCGGTCGAGGACACCGCCGACGAGACCTCCACCGAGGCGTAGTCAGTGCTCGCTCCCGCCGTCGAACACCTCGTCAAGGGGATCGTCGAGAACCCCGATGAGGTCAGTGTCGTGGCCACGAGCTCCCCGCGCGGAGAGGTCCTCGAGGTGCGCGTGCACCCCGAGGACCTCGGCCGCGTGATCGGACGCTCCGGTCGCACCGCCAAGGCCGTCCGCACTCTCGTCGCCGCGCTCGCCGACGGGCGCCGCGTGCGCGTCGACGTCGTCGACACCGACAAGTAGAGGTGTCGGTCACCGGACCGGGCACGACGCAGCTCCGCGTCGCCCGACTCACCAAGGCACACGGGCTCAAGGGCGCCATCAAGCTCGAGCTCTACACGGACGAGCCCGACAAGCGCTTCACCCCCGGATCCACGTTCACGCTGCAGGTCCCGCGCACCTCCGAGTGGCACGGCAGGAAGCTCGAGCTCGTCGAGCTGCGCTGGTACAACAGCCACCCCGTCGCGTTCTTCCGAGGCGTCGACGACCGCAACGCCGCTGAGACCCTCCTGAAGGCGATCCTCTGGATCGACGAGGAGGTGCAGACCCAGCCGGGCGAGGACGACTCCTGGTACGACTACCAGCTGGTCGGCATGAAGGTCGTCCGCGACGGCGTCGAGGTCGGCACCGTCCGCCGCGTCGACCACTTCCCCGCGCAGGACCTGCTCATCGTCGGTACCCCCTCCGGCGAGGTGATGGTGCCGTTCGTGAACGCGATCGTCCCCTCCGTCGACGCCGCGGCCGGGATCGTCACGGTCACGCCTCCGATCGGCCTGTTCGAGGAGGCTCCCGAGGAGGAGCCCGCCGCGGTCGACCTCAGCGGCGTCGACCTCGCGGACCCGGCGCTGAGCGCGCCTGCGGACGCCGACGAGCCGGACGCCTCCGATGACGCGGACTCCGCTGACGCGGACGCCGCTCTCGAGGAGCCCGCCGACGACGAGACCTCGGCCGCCTCCGACGCCGCCTCCGAGGAGGAGCCCCGGTCGTGAGGATCGACATCGTCACGATCTTCCCGGAGTTCTTCGGCGTGCTGGACATCAGCCTGCTCGGCCGTGCGCGGCAGAGCGGGCTGATCGAGCTCGGCGTGCACGACCTGCGCGACTTCACCCACGACCGCCACCGCACCGTCGACGACACGCCCTACGGCGGCGGCGCGGGCATGGTGATGCGACCGGAGCCGTGGGGCGAGGCGCTCGACACTATCCTCGACGGTTCGGACGACCCGGTCGTGATCTTCCCGTCGCCCGCGGGCGAGCTGTTCAGCCAGGCGACCGCCCGCGAGCTCGCGGAGGAGTCCACCCTCGTCTTCGGCTGCGGCCGCTACGAGGGCATCGACCAGCGCGTCGTGGACCACACCGCCGAGCGCGCGCGGGTCCGGCTGATCAGCCTCGGCGACTATGTCCTCAACGGAGGAGAGGTCGCCGTGATGGCGATGATCGAGGCCGTCGGACGCCTGGTCCCGGGCGTCGTCGGCAACCCGGCGAGCCTGGTCGAGGAGAGCCACTCCGACGGGCTGCTCGAGTACCCGAGCTACACCAAGCCGGCCTCCTGGCGGGGCCTCGACGTCCCTCCGGTGCTCCTCAGCGGCAACCACGGGGCGATCGCCGCCTGGCGCCACGAGCAGAGCGTCGAGCGCACCCGCCGCGTCCGCCCCGAACTGCTTCCCTAGCCCCGAGCCGCACGGTCACCGGGCCGCGAGGGCCAGGTGCCGGTCGCGGAGGGCGAGGAAGAGGGGGAACGCGAACGCGAGGGCGACCAGCGGCGCGAGCAGCACCAGGATCCACACGCGGCGCATCCCGATCCGGCGGCCCTCCACCACCATGAAGGCGACGGCTGCGATCGCGACGACCAGCAGGTCGGTCGAGAACGACGACACCCACGGCCCGCCTGCGGCGAGGCCGGCGAGCAGGTCCGCGCCCTCCTGCATCGCCCTCACGTTCCAGGTCCAGGTCCCGATCAGCCCGGCGAGGGCGAGGACGAGGTAGACGATCCCGAGCGGCGTCCAGCCGCGGCGCAGCCGGCTCATGCGCGGGCCTCCGTTCGTGCGAGGGTGAGGATCGTCCCTCCGGCGAGGGCGACCACGGCCACAGTAGCGACGGCGAGGGTCAGCGCGTCCGGTGCGGTCAGCGCCTGTCCGCGCAGCGCCTGCCAGCAGGTGAGGGCGACCGCGGCCGCCCAGCCCGCCGAGGCCAGTGCGACGAGCCGCAGCCGGGTGCATCCGGGGCGCAGCACGGGGATCCGGGGTGCCAGCCGTCCGAGCAGCAGCGCGAGCAGCGGGAGCCCCTGCAGGGCGTGCATCCCGACGAAGTGCGGGATGCGCAGATCGCCCCCCGTGGTGCTCCAGCCCAGGAGGGGGAGGCCGGGTCCGCCGTCCGCGACTCCGACGGCGTGCGCACCGACGACGCCCTGGTAGTCGCTGATCTGGCCGGGCGAGGGCCCCGTCATCAGGAACGCGAGGGCCATCCCGACGAGCCCGATCACGAGTCCGGTGCGCACGGCGAGCGTCAGCGCCGGGTCGCCGAGCGGCACCCGCGCCAGGAGGGCGGCGAGGACCAGAGTCGCCAGCCAGACCACCACGATCGAGACGGCCATCGAGGCCCAGAGCGCGGCGTGCAGGGGAGTGGAGACGTCGAAGTGGCTGCGCTCGCCGACCAGGGCGGCGCCTCCGATCACGACCATCTCGACCGCCAGACCGACCGCCGCGACCGTGCCCAGCGCTCGGGCGAGGCGGCGCCGGCGGGGCACGAGCCCGATCAGCCAGGCGAGCGTCACGGCGTACAGCGCGATCGAGAGGCAGAACTTCAGCGGCTTGCCCCAGAGCGGCTGCCCGCCGAGCTCGCGGGGATCGACGACCAGCGCGATCGCGCTGAGGAGGGCACCGACCGCCATCGCGGCAGCGAGCACCAGGAGCGGCCGGTGCGGAGCAGCGGAGGCCGTGCGCGCGGGCGTCTCGGTCGCGGCGCTCATCGGGGCACCTCCGTCGAGCCGAAGCGGCTCTGCGTCTCGCGCGCCTGGGCGACGCGCCGGAGCGACTGCAGCACCACGTCTCCGAGCGCGGTGCCGACGGCGGCGACGGCAGCCTGCTCGCTCACGCTCTCGCGGGCCTGCAGCTCGTCGAGGTCGGCGGAGGCGACGAGGGCGGCGGCGCGGGCGTAGGTCTCGAGCCAGCCGGCGCTCATCGGTCCGGTGGAGAGCTCGAGCGCGTCGAGCGCCCGTGCCGCCGTCGCGACGGCAGGGTGGCCGCAGTGGTCGGAGCCCGCGGCCTCGGCGATCCGCCGCGTCGACGCCTCGGTGGCGGACGCGGTCGAGTCGGCGCTCACGGAGACCACGTCCTGCGCCACCTCGAACGCTGCTGTCGGACCGACGCCCGCGTCGAGCGCGGCCGTGATCCGCTTCGCGCCGGCGATGCCGACGCCGCCGCTCTCGATGAGCGCCCGGAGCAGCGTCAGGCGGGCGACATGAGCGTCCCCGTACTCCGCCCGCTGGGGGCCGGCGGCGTCGCCCGGCGGCAGCAGCCCCTCCCGGATGTAGTACTTGATCGTGGGCAGGCTGACGCCGCTGCTGCGGCTGAGCTCCGAGATTCGCACGTGGACAGTATTGCTATCGGATAGCAGTACTGTCCACCGCTTGGTCAGTCCCGTGCGGACAGGACGATGTTCCCCGTCTCGGTGATGGCGATCGTGTGCTCCATGTGGGCGCCGCGAGAGCCGTCACGGCTGCGGAGGGTCCAGCCGTCCTTGTCCGTGTAGATCTCGTCGGTCGTCTGCAGGAACCACGGCTCGATCGCGACGACGAGGCCCGGGCGGAGCGGGTAGCCGCGGCCGGCGCGTCCGTCGTTGGGGATGTGCGGATCGCCGTGCATCGTGCGGCCGACGCCGTGGCCGCCGAAGTCGGTGTTGATCGACAGGCCCTCGGCGTGTGCGACGGCCGCGATGGCCGCGGAGATGTCGCCGATCTTCTTCCCGGGCTGCGCGGCGGCGATGCCGGCCTCGAGCGCGCGGGTGGTGGTGTCGATGAGGGCGAGGTCCTCCTCGCGCGGCGTCCCGACCACGACGCTGATGGCCGAGTCGGCGACCCAGCCGTTCACGGAGGCGGCGAAGTCGAGGGTGAGCAGGTCGCCGTCCCTCAGCCGGTAGTCGAAGGGCAGGCCGTGCAGCACCGCGTCGTTGACGGAGGTGCAGATGACCTTGCCGAAGGGACTCGCGCCGAAGGAGGGGTGGTAGTCGATGTAGCAGGACTCGGCGCCGGCCGTGCGGATCATGTCGTGGGCGAGCCGGTCGAGCTCGAGCAGGTTCACGCCGACCGCGGCAGCGGCGGAGGTGGCCTTCAGTACCTCGCCGACGAAGCGGCCGGCGGGACGCATCTCCTCGATCTCGGCGGGGGTGCGTAGCTCGATCATCCTGATCCTCTCGGGGTCCGCTGAGCCGTCGCTCAGCGGTGGTGGGTACGGTCGGTGCATGCGCACGCGACGGGCATTCGGTTCCTGGCAGTTCCCGGCGGCGATCGTGCTGCCCTTGTGGATCCTCCTCGGCTACGGGGTCTTCGGGGGATCGAGCGGCTGGACCGTGCTCGGCCTGGTGATCGCCCTCCCCATTCTGGCGGTCGCGCTGGCGGCTGTGGCCGCGATCGTCGCATTCCGGGTGACCGTTCGGCCCACGCGCACTCCCGCGTGGGGCGACGTGGCCGTGGTCGGCGCCTGGCACCTCTCCCTGATCGCCTTCGGCTTCTTCCCGCCCGGCGCCTGGGCGCTGGGCCTGCTCTCGGTGGTCCTCGGAGTGGCGGCCTTCTGGCACTCGGCGTGGCGGTTCCTCGCCGACGCGAGGGCCACTCTCCTCGCCTTCTCGGAGGCGGCGTCCGTGCAGGCCGAGGGCGCTCACCGCCCCGTCGCCGGCGAGGGCTTCGACCCGGAGCGCCCGCAGGACGGGCAGACCATCGTCCTCTGAGGGTCGGGCGTCCCGAGAGGCGCTGTCTCCCGCGAGGCCCCGCCCTGCTCCACAGCTCGGCCCTCTCGACGGACCCGCCCTCTGCGCGGCTCTGCCCTCCGGGTGACCCTGCCCTCCAGACGAGCCTGCTTTGACTCGGATCGACGCGGCATGGCAGAATGAGCGCTTGTGCCTCGCGCAGGCTCTGCCACAGGGGAGCCGCGACGACGTGGGCACGACCGACTTCCATCAACGAAACGGTGTTCGACCTGTGGCGGGCACGGAGAGCGATACAGCATGCACATCCTCGATTCCGTCGATGCGGCGTCCCTCCGCAGCGATGTCCCGGACTTCCGCGCCGGCGACACCGTCAAGGTCCACGTCAACATCGTCGAGGGCTCCCGCTCGCGCATCCAGGTCTTCCAGGGCGTCGTCATCGGCCGCTCCAACGAGGGCGTCCGCGAGACCTTCACCGTCCGCAAGGTGAGCTTCCAGGTCGGCGTCGAGCGCACGTTCCCCGTGCACTCGCCGGTCATCGACCACATCGAGGTCGTCACCCGCGGTGACGTCCGTCGCGCGAAGCTCTACTACCTGCGCAACCTGCGCGGCAAGAAGGCCAAGATCAAGGAGAAGCGCGACGCCTGAGCGGCTTCCGCACGACTTCTCGGGAACCCCGGTCCACCTATGATGGACCGGGGTTCCTCCCTTTCTCGGGGGCGATCCGTCCGGGGAGTCCACCCGGTGATGCACAGTAGGGGCGACGGCGAGCGATGACAGACAGCACGGCCCCGGTCCGCCTCCCCGGAGGCGAGGACCACGCCCGCCACTCGGCGGATCCGTCCGAGAAGCGCCCGCGCAAGCGCCGGGGTGTCCTGCTCTTCCTCCGCGACGTGCTGATCATCTTCGTGGTCGCGGTGCTCGTCTCCTTCCTCGTGAAGACCTTCCTGATCCGCTCGTTCTACATCCCCTCCTCCTCCATGGAGCAGACGCTCGTCGAGAACGATCGCATCCTCGTGAACGAGCTCGTACCCGGAGTGGTGAAGATCTCGCGCGGCGACGTCGTCGTCTTCCGCGATCCCGGCGGATGGCTCTCGCCGAGCTCCGAGCCCAACGTGCCGCCGTTCCAGGCTGCGGTCGACTCCGCCCTCGCGCTCGTCGGCCTCACCGCTCCCGACAGCAACGACCACCTCATCAAGCGCGTCATCGGCCTGCCCGGCGATCACGTGACCTGCTGCACACCGCTCGGCCAGGTCGAGATCAACGGCAACCCGATCGACGAGCCCTACGTGAAGCTGCCGGACGGGGTGCAGGCCGTCTCGGCCACCCCCTTCGACGTCGTCGTGCCCGAGGGCTCGCTCTGGGTGATGGGCGACAACCGCTACAACTCCGCCGACTCCCGCTACAACACCGACAAGCCGGGCGGCGGCTTCGTGCCGATCGACAACGTCGTGGGCCGCGCGATCCTCGTCACCTGGCCCGTGCAGCAGTGGGCGTGGCTCGACGACTACCCGTCGGTGTTCCGCGGAGTCGACACCGAGGCCTCCGAGGAGGGCTCGGACGACGCGCAGAGCGGGCAGGGCTAGGTGGTCGTCGCCGAGCCGACGCTGACGCAGGAGCGGCGCTTCTTCCGGCAGGGCTACGAGACGGTCATCGGCTGCGACGAGGTCGGCCGCGGCGCGATCGCCGGCCCGGTGTCGGTCGGCGTCGTGTCGATCGGCAGCCGCTGCGGGCGCTTCCCCGAGGGGCTCCGCGACTCCAAGATGCTCGCTCCCGCCCGCCGCGAGGCGCTCCTGCCGGGGGTGGCGAAGTGGGTCTCCGCCTGGGCGATCGGCGAGTCCTCGGCGGACGAGATCGACGAGACCGGGATCATCGCCGGCCTCGGCCGCGCCGCGTCGAGGGGCATCGAGCGCCTCGCCGACCAGGGCGTCGACCTCGCCACCGCCGTCGTCCTCCTCGACGGCGCTCACGACTGGCTGACGCCCGCGCTGGGCGAGTGGGCGGCCGAGTTGACGATCGTCACCCGCGTGAAGGCCGACCGCGACTGCGCCGCCGTCTCCGCCGCCTCCGTGCTCGCGAAGGTGGGCCGGGACGGTCAGATGGTGCGCCACCACGACGACTTCGCCGACTACGCCTGGGACAGCAACAAGGGCTACGGCAGCGCCGCGCACTGGGCGGGGATCGAGCGGGTCGGCCCGTCCCCGCTGCACCGGGTGACCTGGCTGTCGAAGTCGCGGGAGAGCGTCGAGGAGCCGCTCCCGGCGTTCGTGCCCGTCGGCTCGGCGTAGGATTGTCCAACGATGGATGAGGACGAATTCGAGGACTACGACCGCGAGGTCGAGCTGGCACTGTACCGGGAGTACCGCGACGTCGTCTCGCAGTTCTCGTACGTCGTCGAGACCGAGCGCCGGTTCTACCTGGCGAACGAGGTCGACCTGGTTCGCCGCGACACCGAGCAGGACTTCTACTTCGAGCTCACCATGCGCGACGTGTGGGTCTGGGACGTCTACCGCTCCGACCGCTTCGTGAAGTCGGTGCGCGTGCTGACCTTCAAGGACGTCAACGTCGAGGAGCTCTCCCGCAAGGAGTTCGAGCTCCCCAAGGAGCTCGCGCTCGACGAGTAGGACGCTGTCGCGGCAGGCTCCGGACCCCTTGCTGGTCGCGTAGCCGCCTCCGACGGCGCATCGAGACCCGGTGCCAGGAGCCCCACCCCGCTCCGGAGCTCTCTCGGATGCGCGGCTCCGAGGGTCTCGTCTTCACGCGGCGCGCATTCCTCCTGCTGGTCGCGTAGCGGTCCCGGCGCCGTATCCAGACCCCGGACCGAGGTCCCTCCCCACGCACCTCCTCGGCCGTCTTCTCCCCGGATCCCCCTCTCGGCCGTCCAGCGCTCCTCCCTGGTCCTGCACGCTTCCGGCAGGAGGACGCATGGACAAGGACGAACTGGGGCGGCGCGGCGAGGAGATCGCGGCGGCGCACCTGAGAGACAACGGATTCGAGATCCTCGACCGCAACTGGCGGGTCCGCGAGGGCGAGCTCGACATCGTGGCCCGCGACGGGTCGGCACTGGTCGTGGTGGAGGTGAAGACGCGCTCATCGACGCGCTTCGGACTGCCGGTCGAGGCCATCACGCGGGCCAAGGCGCAGCGCCTGCGCCGACTCGCCTACGCCTGGGCCGACGAGCACCACGAGCGCTCCCGGCATCTGCGGATCGACGCGGTCGGCATCGTCGCTCCCGGGGGAGTCCCGTCGCAGATCCGGCACCTGCGGGCGGTGGCCTGATGGGCCTGGGAAGGACCACGGCGGTCGGTCTCGTCGGCTTCGCGGGAGCCGTGGTCGGGGTGGAGGCGCACTCGGCCGACGGCACCCCGGGAATGGTGATCATCGGCCTGCCCGACGCCGCGCTCGCGCAGGCGAAGGAGCGGGTGCGCTCGGCGGCGATCAACTCCGGCAGCACCATCGCCGAGTACAAGATCACCGTGAACCTCTCGCCGGCCGCGATGCCCAAGCACGGCTCCGCCTTCGATCTCGCCATCGGGCTGGCCGCGCTCGCGTCGCTCCGTGAGGTCGATGCGGAGTCGGTCGCCGCGGTCGTCCACATCGGGGAGCTCGGCCTGGACGGCCGGCTGCGCTCCGTCCCGGGCGTGCTGCCCGCGGTGCTCGCGGCCGCCCGCGAGGGCAGGCGCCGCGTGATGGTCCCCGTCGAGGACCGGCTCGAGGCGGAGCTGGTCGACGGCGTCGAGGTGATCGCGGTCTCCTCGCTGGCGGCGGCCGCCGTCTGGCACGGAGCCGAGTGGGAAGTGCCGGTGCTCCCCGAGGCCGCGCCGCCGTCTGAGACGGTGTCCGAGCCGGAGGCCCGTTTCGACCTCTCCGACGTGGTGGGGAACGAGGAGGCGGCCGAGGCGATGGTCGTCGCGGCGGCGGGCGGGCACCACGTGTTCCTGCTGGGGCCTCCCGGCGCCGGGAAGACGATGCTCGCCTCGCGCTTGCCGGGCATCCTCCCCGACCTCGACGACGATGCAGCGCTCGAGGCCACCTGCATGCGCTCGCTCGTCGGAGCGCCGACCGGTGGCGCGCTGGTGCGCAGGCCGCCGTTCGAGAGTCCGCACCACTCGGCCTCCTCCGCAGCGATCGTCGGCGGGGGCAGCGGCCGCATCCGTCCCGGCGCGGTCGCCCGCGCCACCAGGGGCGTGCTGTTCCTCGACGAGGCCCCCGAGTTCTCGTCCGTCGCCCTCGACGCCTTGCGCCAGCCGCTCGAATCCGGCGTGATCCGCATCCACCGCGCGAACGCCGTCGCCGAGTTCCCCGCGCGGGTGCAGCTCGTCCTCGCGGCGAACCCGTGCCCGTGCGGCCGCTTCGGCATCCCCGGAGAGACCTGCACCTGCGCTCCCTCGGTCCGCCGCCGCTACCTCGCGCGGCTCAGCGGACCGCTGCTCGACCGCGTCGACATCCGCCTGACGGTCCGCCGCATCAGCGCGGCTCAGCTGGCTGCACGTCGAGACACGTCCGGAATGTCGACGGCGCAGGCTCGCGCCCGTGTCGCCGCGGCGCGGTCCCTGGCAGCGGCTCGCCTCGCCTCAACTCCGTGGACGCTCAACTCGGAGGTCTCCGGCGCCTGGCTGCGCTCGGACGCGGTGCGCCCGACCAGTGCCGAGTCCCGCACGCTCGACCGGGCTCTGGAGCGAGGTCTGGTGACCATGCGCGGCTACGACCGGGTCCTGCGCCTGGCCTGGACGCTCGCGGACCTCGACGCAGCCGACCGGCCGTCAGCAGCCCACCTCGCGCGCGCGCTCGCCCTTCGAGGAGGTGCCGCGTGATCCGGCCCGACGCGCTCTTCGACGGAGCGGAGCTCGACGCTGTTCGCCGACTGCTGCCGAGCGGCGCAGCCGATCCGGACTCGGCGGCCGACGGCGAGCCTTCGGGTGAGTCCGGCTGCGCTCGGAGCGCACTCGTCGACGCTGCTGCCCGGTGCGGCTGGAACTCTCTGACCGAGCCCGGCGACTCCGTCGCCGCCCTCCTCATCGAGAGGGTCGGCGCGGCCGAGGCCTTCGCCCACGTCGTGTCCTCGTCGTCCGCGGAGGAGATCCTCGCGCCCCCGCATCGCGCTCCCTCCGACGAAGGAGGCGGGGCGCTCGCGCCCCTCGACTCCGAGGTCGCCGCGCTCCAGTCGGGGCTGGCGCGCTGGCGACCGCGCCTGGACCGCAGGCTCCTGTTCCGACGTCTCGAGATCGCCGAGCGACTCGGCGCCCGACTGCTCCTGCCCGGGGCTCCCGTGTGGCCCGAGTCGCTCGACGACCTCGGGCCGCACGCGCCACTCCTGCTCTGGCTGCGCGGTGATCCCGCCGCCTTCGATCCGCCGCACCGCCTCGCCCTCGTCGGCGCCCGCGCTGCGACCGGTTACGGCGAGCACGTGGCCGCCGAGCTCGCCGCGGGCGTCGCGGCGCGAGGCGTCTCCGTCGTCTCGGGCGGTGCCTTCGGGATCGACGCGGTCGCCCACCGCGCCGCCCTCGGCTCCGGAGGCCGGACGGTCGCCTTCCTCGCCGGGGGAGCGGACCGCCTCTACCCGACGGCTCACGCCGACCTCCTCCACCGCATCATCGCCACCCCCGGCTGCGCCGTCGCGACGGAGGTCCCGCCGGGCACCACGCCCACCCGCTGGCGATTCCTGCAGCGCAACCGCCTCATCGCCGCCTCCACCGTGGGCACCGTCGTCGTCGAGGCCGGCGCCCGCTCCGGATCCCTCAACACCGCCGGCCACGCGGCTGCCCTGGGCCGCCCCCTCGGTGCGGTCCCGGGCCCGGTCACCAGTGCCTCCTCCGCCGGCTGCCACCGGCTCCTCCGCGAGTACGCGGCGACCTGCGTCACCTCGCCGGCGGATGTGCTCGAACTGCTCGCCGTCGGCGACGCCGACGGATCGTGCCGAGCGCTGACCGCGGCTGAGGCGCGAGTCCTGGCCGTCGTCGAATCCGAAGGAGGCTGTGACGCCGCAACCGTCGCCCGGCTCTCCGGGGATTCGCTCGATTCGGCACTGTCGGCGCTGGGTGCGCTCCTCGCAGACGGACGCGTCCACCGTTCCGAGGACGGGGACTGGGAGCGGGCACCCGGGTGAGCGGCCCCGCCGCCGCGGCGCTGTCGGCGGTCCGCCCTACGCTGAAGGGGCATCGGCGAGGGGAGCGGCATGGACGCCACGGCAGCAGGACACGGCGGAGAGCGCCCGCAGCTCGGGCACTTCCGCGCCGCCGACAGGGTCATCGCGCATCTGAGCGACACGCACCTGCTGGCCGACGGCGCTCCGCTCTACGGGAAGGTCGACACGGTCGCCCGCCTCGCGCAGGCGGTCGGCCGGCTGGCCGAGCGCGGCGGACGCCTGGACGCGATCGTGGTGACCGGGGACGTCGCGGACCGCGGCGAGGAGGACGCCTACCGGCGCGTGCGCGAGCAGCTCGACCCCGTGGGCGAGCGGTTCGGCTGCCCGATCGTCTGGGTGATGGGCAACCACGACGAGCGCGGAGCCTTCCGGCGGGTGCTCCTCGAGCAGGACCCGGCGGGCGCGGGACCCGTGGACCAGGTCGTCGACCTCGGCGGGCTCCGGCTCATCGCGCTCGACAGCGCGGTGCCCGGCTTCCACCACGGCGACCTCACCGACGCCCAGCTGGCCTGGCTGAAGGACGAGCTCGCCGCACCGGCCCCGCTCGGGACGATCCTCGCCCTGCACCACCCTCCGCTGCCCACGCCGCTCGGCGCGATGACCGTGCTCGAGCTGCGGGGGATCGACCGCCTCGAGGAGGTGGTGCGCGGAACCGACGTCCGCGCGATCCTCGGCGGCCACCTGCACTACCCCACGGCTGCGACCTTCGCGGGCGTGCCCGTGCTCGTCGCCGGCGCCACCAGCTACACGATGGACCTCGGAGCGCCCGAGCGGGAGCTCGCCGGCGTCGACGGAGCGCAGAGCCTCTCGCTCGTCCACGTCCACCCGGAGACGGTGGCCGCCTCGTTCGTGCCGACGGCACCGGCCCCGATCGCGACGCGGTTCGGCACCGACCTGATCGAGCGGCTCGAGGGGCTCGACGAGCAGGGGCGCATCGACCTCTGGTCGCGGATGCCGGACGGATCATGACCGGCGAGACGCTCGCCGACTCGGTCGAGCACTTCCTCCGTTACGTCCTCGACGAGCGGTCCCTCTCGCCCGCCACCGCGAAGGGCTACCGCTCCGACCTGGCGCGCCTGATCGCCCACACGGAGGAGAAGGGGCGGCTCCTCACCGCCGAGCTCGACCTCGAGCTGCTGCGCGACTGGCTCTGGCGAGAGTCGGAGTCGGGGATCGCCCGCGCGACCCTCGCCCGGCGCACCGCGGCCGTCCGCTCCTTCTCCTCCTGGGCGCATCGGACCGAGCGGCTCCCCGTCGACGTCGCCGCACGCCTCAAGACGCCCAAGTCGGGACGGACACTGCCGCGGGTCCTCACGCTCCCGCAGGCGGAACAGGTGCTCGACACGGTCGCGGCGCGAGGCGCGACCGAGGACCCGGTGGCGCTGCGGGACCTCGCGATCGTCGAGCTGCTCTACGCCTCCGGCATCCGCGTCTCCGAGCTGGTCGCCGTCGACCTGGGCGACGTCGATCTCGGCAGGCTCACCGTGCTCGTCACCGGCAAGGGCGCCAAGCAGCGGGTCGTCCCGTTCGGCGTGCCCGCGAAGGAGGCGCTCGTCGACTACCTGGAGCGCGCCCGACCCTCTCTCGCCACCGGCGACGGGAGCGGGGCCCTGCTGCTGGGACGGCGGGGCGCGCGCCTCACCCCGCGCACGGTCTACGGCGTGGTGGCGAGGCTCCTCGACGTCGGGCAGGGCTCCGGACCGTCCGGTCCGCACACCCTCCGCCACACCGCGGCGACCCATCTGCTCGACGGCGGAGCCGACCTCCGCGCCGTCCAGGAGCTGCTCGGCCACGCGAGCCTGGGCACCACGCAGATCTACACCCACGTCTCGACCGAGCGGATCCGCGACGCCTACCGCCTCGCCCACCCCCGCGCCTGACCGGACGCGCGAGTCACCGGACGCACCCTTCCGCGCCACTCGCTCAACACCCTGCGCCACGTCGTCCATCGGCAGAAGCACCGCCCGGGGGATCCCGCCGAAGAACCGCATCGGCGAGACGTAGTCGCCACCCTCGCGGACGCCGAGGTGCACGCACCTCCCGTCGCAGTGGCCGCCCGCACCCACTGCTCCGACGGGCTGGCCCGCGGTGAGGACGTGCCCCGCCGTCACCGATCCGTCGACCGGCTCGACCGTCGAGACCAGACCGTCCGCGTGCACGATGCTCACCACGGACCGGTCGACCACCCTGCCCGAGAACGACACGGTGCCCGCCGCGACGGCGACCACGGGCTGCCCGGCCGCTGCCGCGAGGTCGATCCCGCGGTGCCCGGGGGCGTAGCGGTGGGCCGGCGCGCCCCACGGCTCCACGACGGAGAACCCCGGGACGGGTGAATTCCACCGCGGGTCGGACCGGCCGGGGGACGAGGTGCCGGAGGGCGAGGCGCCGAGAGGCGCCCCGACGAGCAGAGCGGCGAGGGCGAACACGCCCGGGCGCAGGAGTCGGGATCGGAGCATGCGGCCACCCTCCTGGAGCCGGTCCGGGACCGGTGGTCGGCCGAGCGGATCAGGGGAGGAGAGCGCGACGGGCCCGGCTGTGGAGGGAGGACATCGGCCGGGGGAGAGCGCAACCCGTCCCGGTGGTGCCGCGGCGAGGAGTAACGTGCCGGTGATCCGGCTCGGGAGCGGCACCCCGCCCCCACCGGCGGCGAGAATCGGAGACGACCATGACCAGCGGACGATCTGACACGACCAGCGGGAGAGCGGACATCCCGAACCCCTCGGCGGCGAAGCTGAAGAGGAAGGTGATCGGCCTCGCGATCGCGGCGGCGGTCGGCGGCTTCCTCTTCGGCTTCGACTCGTCGGTGGTGAACGGTGCCGTGGAGGCGGTGCAGGGCGAGTTCCAGCTCTCGGCCGCGCTGATCGGCTTCGCCGTCGCCTCCGCGCTGCTCGGCTGCGCACTCGGCGCGTACCTCGCGGGCCGCCTCGCCGACCGCTGGGGCCGCATCAAGGTCATGCTGCTCGGCGCCGGGCTCTTCTTCATCTCCTCGATCGGCGCCGGCGCGGCGTTCGCGGTCTGGGACCTCGTGCTCTGGCGCGTGGTCGGAGGCCTCGGCATCGGCATCGCCTCCGTGATCGCTCCGACCTACATCTCGGAGATCGCGCCCAAGGCCATCCGCGGAGCTCTCGCGTCGCTGCAGCAGCTGGCGATCACGCTCGGCATCTTCGCCGCCCTGCTCTCGGACACCCTCATCGCGAACGGCGCGGACGGCGCCTCCGAGCCCTTCTGGTTCGGCGTCGCCGCCTGGCGCTGGATGTTCATCGCCTGCGCCGTGCCGGCCGTGATCTACGGCCTCCTGGCCCTGACCCTGCCGGAGTCGCCCCGCTACCTCGCGACCCGCGGCCGCTCCGAGGACGCCCGCGCGGTGCTCGCGACGGTCACGCCGCGCGACGAGGTCGACGAGGCGCTCGCGGACATCCAGAAGAAGATCGACGAGGACTCCGAGAACGCGAAGCGCTCCAGCCTCCGTGGCCCCGCCCTCGGCCTGCTCCCGGTGGTCTGGGTCGGCATCCTGCTGTCGGTGTTCCAGCAGTTCGTGGGCATCAACGTGATCTTCTACTACTCCACCTCGCTCTGGAGCGCGGTCGGATTCGACGAGTCCAACTCCTTCGCGATCTCGGTCTTCACCTCGGTCGTGAACGTCGTCGTCACCTTCGTGGCGATCTTCCTGGTCGACAAGGTCGGCCGGAAGCCGCTGCTGCTGGTCGGATCGGCCGGCATGGCCGTCTCGCTCGCACTGATGGCCATCGCCTTCAGCCAGTCGACGATCAGCGGAGAGGACGTCTCGCTGCCCGGCGCCTGGGGGCCGATCGCCCTCGTCTCGGCGAACGCGTTCGTCGTCTTCTTCGGTGCGACCTGGGGCCCGCTGGTATGGGTCCTCCTCGGCGAGATCTTCCCGAACCGGATCCGAGCGGCCGCGCTCGGCCTGGCGGCCTCGGCCCAGTGGATCGCGAACTTCGCCATCACGGTGACCTTCCCGATCCTCTCGCAGGACGTGTCGCTCACCCTGGCCTACGGCCTCTACGCCGCCTTCGCGGCGATCTCGTTCGTCTTCGTCTTCATGTTCGTGCCCGAGACCAAGGGCCGCTCTCTGGAGGAGATGGACACCCTGCACATCCGCACCGTGATGAAGTCGGCGCGCAAGTAGCACCGGCCTCCCGCGCCCCGACGGCCGCCCTCCCGCAGCAGCGGGGGAGGCGGCCGTCCTGGTGCTAGACTCCACGGAGCACCTCGCTCGTCGGGGTGACTACGCGCGCCCATTCGGCCTCCGCTCCCCACGGTCCCTCTCCGCTCATGCGGCCGGGGCGGGAGTGCGCCGGGCGCCAGGGCGACGTGCCGACCGGCCGTCGCAGACAACCGAACGGGAGTTCGGCGCCGTCGTGCGCCCGGGCCCCGAGACAAGGAGAACGACTCATGGCAGTCGTCACCATGCGCCAGCTGCTCGACAGCGGCGTCCACTTCGGGCACCAGACCCGTCGCTGGAACCCGAAGATGAAGCGCTTCATCCTGACCGAGCGCTCGGGCAGCTACATCATCGACCTCCAGCAGTCGCTGGCCTACATCGACAAGACCTACGACTTCGTCAAGGAGACGGTCGCCCACGGCGGCACCATCCTCTTCGTCGGCACCAAGAAGCAGGCGCAGAACGCGATCTCGGAGCAGGCGACCCGCGTCGGCCAGCCCTACGTGAACCAGCGCTGGCTCGGCGGCCTCCTGACCAACTTCCAGACGGTCTCGAAGCGCCTCGCCCGCATGAAGGAGCTGGAGGAGCTCGACTTCGACGACACGTCGAAGAGCGGCTTCACCAAGAAGGAGCTCCTCATCAAGAAGCGCGAGCTCGACAAGCTGCACAAGTCGCTCGGCGGCATCCGCAACCTCTCGAAGACGCCGTCGGCCCTCTGGGTCGTCGACACCAAGAAGGAGCACCTCGCGATCGACGAGGCCAAGAAGCTGGGCATCCCGGTCATCGGCATCCTCGACACGAACTGCGACCCGGACGAGGTCCAGTACCCGATCCCGGGCAACGACGACGCGATCCGCTCGGTGAGCCTGCTCACCCGCATCGTCGCCGACGCCGCGGCCGAGGGCCTCATCCAGCGCCACCAGAAGCCCGAGGCCGAGGGCAACGTCTCCGCCGTCGAGCCGCTGGCCGAGTGGGAGCAGGAGCTGCTCTCCACCGGTGCGCCCGCCGCCGACGTGCAGGAGCCGAACGAGCAGGCCGGCGCGGAGACCGAGAAGGTCGCCGACGCCGAGGCCGAGACCGCCGACGAGGCCGTCGTCGAGGCCGAGACCCCCGCCGCGGAGAAGGCCCCCGAGGCCGACGCCGCCGCGACCCCGACCGACGAGACCGCCACCGCCTGACACCCCGTTCCGTGACGGGGGTCGGACGCCGCACCCGCGGTCGTCCGGCCCCCGCTCGGTCGGTGCACGTTCACCACGAGTAAGAACCGCCGTCACCTCGGCGTGCTGGGCTCCTCCCGTGAGCCCGCCGCGAGTGACGGCGCCACAGGGTTTCCGAACCAAGAGGAGTTCCGAGAACATGGCAAATTTCAGCCTCGCTGACGTCAAGACGCTGCGCGAGCAGCTCGGTACCGGCATGGTCGACACGAAGAACGCGCTCGTCGAGGCCGACGGCGACCTGGACAAGGCGGTCGAGATCCTCCGCCTCAAGGGCGCCAAGGGCAATGCGAAGCGCGCCGACCGCTCCACGAGCGAGGGCCTCGTCGCCGCCGCCGAGAAGGACGGCGTCGCCACGATGATCGAGCTCGCGTGCGAGACCGACTTCGTCGCCAAGGGCACGAAGTTCATCGCCCTCGCCGACGCCGTGCTCGCCGCGGTCGTCGCCGCCGGCTCCACCACGGTCGAGGAGGCCCTCGCGGCCCCCGCCGACGGCAAGACCGTCGCCGACCTCATCAACGACGAGGCCGCGATCCTCGGCGAGAAGGTGGAGCTGCGCCGCGTGGCCTCCGTCTCGGGCGAGCACTTCGCGATCTACCTCCACAAGACGAACAAGGACCTGCCCCCGCAGGTCGGCGTGGTCGTCGGCTACGCGGGCGAGGACGCCGAGACCGCGCGCTCCGTCGCCCAGCACATCTCGTTCGCGAACCCGTCCTACCTCTCGCGCGAGGACGTGCCGCAGTCCGAGGTCGACAACGAGCGCCGCATCGTCGAGGAGATCTCGCGCGGCGAGGGCAAGCCCGAGGCCGCCCTGCCGAAGATCATCGAGGGACGCGTGAACGCGTACTTCAAGCAGGTCGCGCTGCTCGACCAGGACTACGCGAAGGACAACAAGCTGTCCGTCAGCAAGGTCCTGAGCGACGCGGGCCTGACCGTGTCGGGCTTCGCCCGCTTCAAGGTCGGCGCCTAACAGCACTGCAGGAGGGAGTCCGGGTCGTTCAGTCGACCCGGGCTCCCTTCGCTCTGCCCGGGGCGGCCCCGGGCGTGGTCGCGGGGTCCGCTCCGCGCGGGATAGGTTTGTACGGGTCTACGGGAGGAAACGTCCATGACGGAGACGGATGCGATGACGACGGGCAAGCGCCGCAGGGTGCTTCTGAAGCTGTCGGGGGAGGCGTTCGGAGCCGGCACGCTCGGCGTGAACCCGGACGTGATCAGCGCCCTGGCGCGCGAGATCGCCGATGCCGCGACCGAGGTGGAGATCTCGGTGGTCGTCGGCGGCGGCAACTTCTTCCGCGGAGCCGAGCTCTCGCAGCGCGGCATGGACCGCGGCCGGGCCGACTACATGGGCATGCTGGGCACGGTGATGAACGCCCTCGCCCTCCAGGACTTCCTCGAGCAGGCGGGCGCCGAGACGCGCGTGCAGTCCGCGATCGCGATGACGCAGGTCGCGGAGCCCTACATCCCCCGCCGGGCGATCCGGCACATGGAGAAGGGCCGCGTCGTCATCTTCGGCGCCGGCGCCGGACTCCCGTACTTCTCGACCGACACGGTCGCCGCGCAGCGCGCGCTCGAGACGCACGCCGACGTGGTCCTCGTCGCCAAGAACGGTGTGGACGGCGTGTACGACGCCGACCCGCGGACGAACCCCGACGCGAAGAAGCTCGATGCGCTGACCTACCAGGAGGCGCTCCAGCGGGGCCTCAAGGTGGTCGACTCCACCGCGTTCAGCCTCTGCATGGACAACGGCATGCCGATGCAGGTCTTCGGCATGGAGCCCTCGGGCAACGTCGCGAAGGCCATCCGCGGCGCCGAGCTCGGCACGCTCGTCTCGAACTAGACTGACCACTTCCCTCTCTTAAGGAGCTCCCTGTGATCTCGGATGTACTGGCCGACGCGAAGACCAAGATGGGCAAGGCCGTCGAGGTCGCCAAGGAGGACTTCTCCACGGTCCGCACCGGACGCGCGAACCCCGGCATGTTCCAGAAGGTGCTGGTGAGCTACTACGGCACCCCGACGCCGCTGTCGCAGCTCGCCTCGATGCAGAACCAGGAGGCCCGCACGCTCGTCCTGACGCCCTACGACAAGGGCTCGCTGCGCGACATCGAGCAGGCCATCCGGGACATGCCGAACCTCGGCGCGAACCCGACCAACGACGGCACGATCATCCGCGTGACCCTGCCGGAGCTCACCGCCGAGCGCCGCAAGGAGTTCGTCAAGATCGTCCGCACCAAGGCCGAGGACGCCAAGATCGCGGTGCGCAACATCCGCCGCAAGGGCAAGGACGACCTCGACGCGCTGAAGGGCGACATCGGCGACGACGAGCTCGCCCGCGGCGAGAAGGAGCTCGAGGCGCTCACGAAGCAGCACGTCGACGCGATCGACGAGGCGCTCAAGCGCAAGGAATCCGAACTGCTCGAGGTGTAGCGGTGCCCGAGATCCCCGAAGGACCCGAGGGCGGCGAGAAGAGACCGTCTCCGCACGTCCCGGGTGCCCGGGGATCCCGGATGGTCACCCGCGACGCGCTGCGTGCGCGCGCCCAGCAGGGCCGGGCCGACGTCGAGCGCCAGCTCGAGGCGACCCGCGCCCAGCTCGAGGCGACGAACGACCGCCTGACCGCGCGCTCGGGCCGGAACCTCGTGTCGGCGACCGCGATCGGACTCCTCGGCGGCGGTGCGATGGTCGTCAGCCTCCTCCTGGTCAAGGAGCTCTTCATGGTGCTCGCGGGGGTGGTGGTGCTGCTCGCGGCGCTGGAGCTCTCGAACGCCCTGCGCCACGCCGGTCGCGACATCCCGCGCATCCCGACCGGGATCGTGGCGGTCGTCGCCGTGCCGGCCGCCTACTACGGCGGCCTCGGCGCCGCGTGGGCCACGGTCCTCGGCGGATCCGTCCTCGTCGGCCTCTGGCGGCTGGGGGAGCAGCTCTTCCGGCGCACCGCCTCCAGCCGGAGGGACCTCGCCCTCGACATCGGCCTCGGCGCGTTCGTCCAGGGCTACACGACCTTCCTCGGCGCCTTCGCGATCCGTCTCGTCGCCGAGCCCGGCGGCCAGCTCTGGGCGTTCGCGTTCCTGGTGCTCGTGATCGTCGTCGACACCGGCGCCTACGTGAGCGGACTCACCTGGGGCAAGCACCCGATGGCACCGCGTATCAGCCCGAAGAAGACCTGGGAGGGGTTCGCCGGTGCGGCCGTAGCGGGGATCGTCGTCGGCGTCCTGCTCGCCCTGCTGATGCTCGGCCAGTCCTGGTGGGTCGGTGCGGTGTTCGGGGCCGTGGTGCTGCTCACCGCGACGCTCGGCGACCTCGCCGAGTCGCTGATCAAGCGCGACATCGGCATCAAGGACATGAGCTCCTGGCTGCCCGGCCACGGGGGAGTCCTCGACCGGCTGGACTCGATCCTGCCGTCGGCCGCAGCGGCCTACGTGCTGTACTTCCTCTTCGCCCACTGAGCGCACGCCTCGCCGGGGCGTGCCGATTCCGCTCCCGGCGCGCGGCTTGGCATGATGTCGGGATGACCGCTCCCTTCCCCCGAGCCCGCGAGTCCCGTCCCGGCTACGACACGGCCGAGGTCGACTCCTTCCTCGCGTCGGCGCGCGAGGCCTACTCGCAGCTCTCCGGGGGACCGGCGGACCTCCGCGCCGCCGACCTGCGCCACACCGCGTTCACCCTGCGCAAGGGCGGCTACTCCGCGCCCCACGTCGATGCGGCGCTCGAGCGCCTCGAGGACGCCTTCGCCCTGCGGGAGCGCCAGTACGCGATCGCGGCCCGGGGCGAGGAGGCGTGGCTCGCGGACGCGCGGTCGACCGCCCAGGAGATCGTGAACCGGCTGGCCCGCGCTCCGCGCGAGCGGTTCACCCGGGCCGGCGCTCTCACGACGGGCTACAACATCCGCCAGGTCGACGCCTTCGCCGACAGGATCTCCGGCTACTTCCGCGACGGATCGGTGCTGACCGTGGACGACGTGCGGACCGTCTCCTTCGCCCCGCAGCGCGGCGGGTACGCCGAGGCCCAGGTCGACCTGCTGCTCGACACGGTCGTCGACGTGATGCTGGCGGTCCGCTGACCGGAGCCGGATCTGCTGGCCGATCAGGTCATCGTCCGTTATGCTTTCGTAATCGTGGCTCAGCATCCTCAGACCTCCGTCGCCCACACGCCCGCGAACCGCACCAGCGGTCGCCCGGCGGTCCCGCACCAGACCCCGGTGCGGCGCTCCTGGGCTCGGATCCCGGTGACGGTGCTGGCCTTCACGGCCTCGATCGCGTTCGCCATGGTGAACGTCGTCGATCCGTCCAGCGGCGCGGTCGCCTCCCCCTACTACCAGGCCCCGGCGCGCTTCAACGGCGACTCCGCGCAGCGGCTCGTCGTCGCGGACGCCGTCGAGCGGACCGTCCAGCGCGACTCGTTCGGCGCCGAGGCGAAGCCGACGCCCACTCCGACCCCGACGCCCACTCCGACCGAGACTCAGACCGCTTCCGCGACCGCCGACGAGGAGGAGTCGGGCTCCGCCGAGGCGGAGACCGCCGCTCCCGTCCAGCGCGCCGCCGCTCCGGATCCCGGATCCGCGAAGGCCATCGCGTACGACATGATCGTGCAGCGCGGCTGGGCCGACAGCGAGTACGACTGCCTCGTCCTCCTCTGGAACCGCGAGTCCGGCTGGAACGTCTACGCCGAGAACAAGTCCAGCGGTGCCTACGGCATCCCGCAGGCACTCCCCGGCAGCAAGATGGCGACGGCCGGCTCCGACTGGGCGACCAACGCGAGCACCCAGATCACCTGGGGCCTCGGCTACATCTCCGGCCGCTACGGCTCGCCCTGCGGCGCCTGGGCCCACTCCGAGTCGGTCGGCTGGTACTGATCGTTCTCCTCCGCTCGGCACAGCGTCCGGCGGGCTGAGGCTCTCGCTACCCTGGTGCCGTGGATTACGCGCTGCTCGGGGTCGTCGGGATCATCACGGTCGTCACCGTCGCGCGGTTCTCGAGCCGCCTCGGGATCGCCGCACCGCTGCTCCTGGTCGTCATCGGGATCGGCGCGTCCTATCTCCCCGGGGTCCCGGACATCGAGGTCGAGCCTGAGCTGATCCTCGCGGGCGTGCTGCCGCCGCTGCTGTACTCGGCCGCGATCCAGGTGCCCCTCACCGACTTCCGGCGGAACCTGCGCTCGATCTTCGGGCTCTCGGTCCTCCTGGTCGTAGTGACCGCCCTCGTGGTCGGCGGCTTCCTCTACCTCGTGTTCCCCGATCTGAGCCTGCCCGCGGCGATCGCTCTGGGCGCCGTCGTGAGCCCGACCGACGCGGTGGCCGCGACCTCGATCGGCAAGAAGCTCGGACTCCCGCCCCGCCTGGTGACGGTGCTCGAGGGCGAGAGCCTCGTGAACGACGCGTCGGCGCTGGTGCTGCTGCGCGCCGCGACGGCTGCGGCGGCCGTGGTCGGCGCCTCCGTCACGACCGACGCGATCGACGTGGGCGAGGTGGGGGTCCTCTTCGTCTACTCCGTCCTGATGGCGATCGTCCTCGGACTGGTCATGGGCGTGCTCACCGTCTTCGTGCGCTCGAAGCTGCGGGACCCGGTGCTCGACACCGCCGTGTCCTTCGCCGTGCCGTTCCTGGCCTACATCCCGGCCGAGGAGCTGGGCGCGTCCGGGGTGCTCGCCGTCGTGGTCACCGGGATCTACACGGGGCACAACAGCGCGCGCTTCCTCTCGCCGCAGTCGCGGATCAGCGAGCGGGTGAACTGGCGGACGGCGCAGTTCCTGCTCGAGAACGGCGTCTTCCTGCTCATGGGCGCCGAGATCAAGGCGATCGTCTCCGGGGTCGTGGACCCGGGCGAGTTCGGAGTGGGCACCGCGGTGCTGCTGGGTCTGGCCACCGTGGTCATCCTGATCGTGCTGCGGGCCCTCTTCGTGTGGCCGCTGCTCCTGTGGCTGCGCAGCTCCGGTCGGCGGGCGGAGCGGATCAACCGGCGGCTGGCGGTGGGCCTGATGCGACTGCGCAACAGCGCCACCAGCGACGAGCGCTTCCGGCGGCGGCAGGTGAGAGCGGAGCGGCTCTACCTCCGGCGCGAGACCGATCTGGCCGCGACCACGAGCGAGGCGTTCGGCTGGCGCGGAGGAGTCGTCCTGTCCTGGTCCGGGATGCGCGGCGTGGTCACGCTCGCCGCGGCCCAGTCGCTGCCGGACGAGACTCCCTACCGCTCCCAGCTGATCCTGATCGCCTTCACCGTCGCCGTCGTGACGCTGCTCCTGCAGGGTGCGACGCTCCCGGCGCTGATCCGGCTCACCGGCATCCAGGGCACCGACGGAGAGGCCGACCGCCGCGAGCTCGCGACGCTGCTCGACGAGGTCGCGGCCACGGGCATCCAGGCCCTCCCCGAGGCGGTGGCGGAGCTGCCCGACGGCGAGGCGGGCGAGCGCGTCCTCGAGCGCGTGCGCCGCGAAACTCTGACCCGCTCGCAGGTGGCGTGGGAACAGGTCGGCCGCGCGGAGGATGCGCCCCTCGGCCCGCACGCGCAGTACCTGCGGCTGCGCCGAGCGGTCCTGCTCGCCGAGCGGGAGGCGCTGCTGGACGCCCGGGGGCGCGGGGTCTACTCCTCGCGGACGCTGCGGCGGGCGCAGCTGATGCTCGACGCCGAGGAGACCCGGCTCGAGATGGACGACAGCTCCCACTGACGGGAGGGGCCCAGCGGCGGCCTCCTAGACTGGGGAGATGCCGCGCAGCAACAGACCCCGGGGCGGCCGCCGTGACGACGACGACGAGCAGCGCGACCTCTCGCAGATGCTCGCAGGCTTCCGGCGCACAGAGTCGCACGCCGGCCGGGAGTGGAACGTTCAGCCCGTCTCGGCAGCGCGGGCCGTGAAGAACTACCTCTGCCCGGGCTGCGGGCTCACCATCGACATCGGCCAGCCGCACCTGGTCACCTGGCGGGCCGACGGCGCCCTCGGCGACGCGGCCGACCTGGCCGGCCGCCGCCACTGGCACACGCACTGCTGGAGAATCCGAGGAGCACGATGACCCACGAGATCCGCGGAGGCGTCGTCCTCCCCGCCCGCCGCGAGGACGTCGAGCTGCACACCTCCGACGGCCTGACCCTGGTGGGGGAGCTCGCGCTGCCCCTGGAGCACGAGCCGGTCGCGATCCTGGTCACCCTGCATCCGCTGCCCACCCACGGCGGCTTCATGGACTCGCACATCCTGCGGAAGGCCGCCGCCCGGCTGCCCGCGCTCGCCGACCTGGCGGTCCTCCGCTTCAACACCCGCGGCACCGCGTCGCCGCGCGGCACGAGCGAGGGCGCGTTCGGACACGGCACCGAGGAGCGCGCCGACGTCGCCGCAGCCCTGGCCCTCGTCGCGGACCGCGGACTGCCGCACCCCTGGCTGGTCGGCTGGTCCTTCGGCACCGAGCTCGCGCTGAAGTGGGGGAGGGAGCACCCCGTCGAGGGAGCGATCCTGCTCTCGCCGCCGCTGCACCGCACGAGCGCGGAGGAGGTCGCCGCCTGGGGCGAGGACGGCCGCCCTCTCGTGGCGCTCGTCCCGGAGTTCGACGACTACCTGCGGCCGGAGGCGGCCGCCGAGCGCTTCGCGAGCGTGCCGCAGCTGGACCTCGTCGCCGTGGACGGCGGGAAGCACCTCTGGGTCGGCGAGGCGCAGACCCGGCGGGTCCTCGACGAGATCGTGCGCGTGGTCGCGCCCGCCTCGTCCCCGCTGCCGACGGAGTGGGCGGGCGAGCTCGGCTGAGCCGACCCGCGCGGCGGCCGCCTAGCGGCCGCCTAGCGGCCGGACGAGCCGCCGTCGGAGCCGCTGCCGTCGGAGTCGGAGTCGTCGCCGTCGTCCGCGAGTCCGTCGATGTGCCCGATGAGCCCGCGCAGTCCGGACACGTAGCCGGCGATCGCGTCGCGCTCGGTGCGGATCTCGTCGAGGCGCCGCTCGGCGGTGTCCATCAGCTCGCGGCTGCGGCGCTCCGCGTCCGCGACGAGCTTCTGCGCCTGGTCGCGCGCGTCGTCGAGGAGGGCGTCGGAGTCGTCCTGGGCCTTCCGGCGCAGTCGCGTCGTGTCGTCGAGGGCGTCGCTGCGGAGGGCGTCCGCCTCGAGGCGCTTGTCGTTCGCGCGTCGGATGGCGTCGGCGAGCTGCAGGTTCGACTCGTCGAGGTAGCGCTGGGTCTGCGCGACGGCCTCCTGGTGGCGGAGCAGGTCGTCGCGGTCGGCCTCCTCGCGGCGCGCGGCGAGCTCGACCACCAGGTCGATCCGGGCCTGCTCGACCTCGCGCGAGAGCGCAGCGGCCTCGTCGGCGGACGCGGCACGCAGGCCCGCCAGCTCGGCGTCGAGCACGGCGACGGCCTCGGCGCGCTCCTGGGTGAGCCGGGTGCGCTGGTCGGCGATCTCGCGGGCGCCCTCGGCGCGGGCGGCGGCGACCTCGGCGTCGAGCGCGGCGCGGGTCGAGAGCACCTCGGCCTCGACCGCCGCGCGAGCCTGGGCGACCTCGGCCTCGACGGCCGCCCGGAGCCGGTCGACCTCGGAGGCGACCTCGGCCCGCAGGAGCTCGTTGGCCTGGGCGAGACGGGCGGCCTCGGCGCGGGCGACCTCGATCTCGCGGGCGGCGACGGCGCGCATCTCCGCAGCCTCGCGCTCGGCCTCGGAGCGGATCGCGGCGGCCTCGCGCTTCGCGGTGGCGCGGGTCTCGGCGGCCTCGGTCGCCACGGTGCCGCGGATCGCGGCGGCCTCGCGGACGGCGTCTTGGGTCATCACGTCGCGGTCGTCGGCGGCCTTGCCGAGCGTCGCCGCGGCCTGCGCCTCGGACTCGTCGCGGGTCCGGTCCGCACGGCGGCGCGCCTCGGTCACCAGGCGCTCGGCCTCGTCGCGCGCCTCCTGGAGGATGCGGTCGCCGTCGTCGCGGGTGGAGCGGCGGAGGGCGGAGGCGTCGTTCTCGGCCTGGGCGATGATCCGCTCGGACTGCTCCTCGGCCACGCGCAGGGTGTGCTCGAGCTTGGCGCCCAGGCCGGCGTAGGTGGGAGTGCCGACCTGCTGCAGCTCCTTCTCGAGGCCCTCGATCCGGGAGGACAGGCGCTTCACCTCGCGGCCGCTCTCGGCCGCCTGGGTGTTCGAGTGGATGAGCTCGCGGCGCAGGCCCTGGACGGCCTTGTCGACCTCGTCCCGGTCGTAGCCACGGAACACCTGGGTGAATTCGGCCTCGTCGTTCGCCACGTCGTCTCCTTCAGAGCAGGACCGCGGTGGGGCTCGCGGCACTGGGAAAGTGTATTCAGCAGGGAGGCCGCGGCCGGGGCGACACCCGCACCGCGCGCCGCCCGGGCCGCACTCTCGGCTTCTCCCGGGCATCGGAGCGAGGGCATCGGCTATCGTGGACTGTCTTTGTCTGTTGCCGTCGCGCCCCGGTCCGGCTGCGTACCCCGAGCCGGCCCCGGCCGTCACCCCGATCCGGCAACGCAGGAGGAGTTCTTTCGTGCGGTTCGTCTTCGCCATCATCGCCACCGTCATCGCTGCCGCGATGATCGTGCTCGGCATCGGTCAGCGGACGGTCTGGGCTCCTCCGGAGTCCCTCACCGCCGAGACCGCGCTCGACTCCTCCGCTCCCTACGCGGTGATCGACGGCAGCACCCTGGGCGCCAACCCGGGACGCCAGACGATCACGGTCGAGGGCAGCGGCGACCTCGTCGTCGCCTACGCCCGGACCTCCGACGTGCTGGGCTGGGTGGGCGGCTCGAGCTACGACGCCATCGGCTACGAGCGCGCCGACGACACCCTCACCTCCGCGGAGGAGACGGGCGAGCGCGTCCAGCTCTCCTCCGACGTCGAGACCGCCGACGCGGCGGTCGTCGATCCTCGCGGCTCCGACCTCTGGCTCGAGGAGTTCGAGGGGAGCGGCAGCGTGACCCTGGCGCTCGACGTGCCGGAGGACGTCTCCATCCTCATCGCGAGCGACGGCACCGCGCCGGCAGCCGACTCCGTGCGCGTCAGCTGGCCCGTGGACACCGCGACGCCCCTCGCCGGCCCGCTGCTGCTCGGAGGAGCCGTGTTCCTCCTCCTCGGCCTCGTCCTCTACATCTGGGCCTTCGTCCACCTGCGCCGCCAGCACGGCCCGCGCCGGAAGGGACCGCAGGGCCGTATCCCCCGCGGTGCCCGCCGTCCCCGGCCGCGTGCCGGGATCCAGGCCTCCACGGCGTCGCCGGCGCCCTCGCGCCGCCGGGCGGCCCTGGTGCTGCCCGTCGTCCTCGGGACGACGGTCCTCCTCTCCGGCTGCAGCTCCGACTACTGGCCGGATCTCGCCGCGGGCGCGAGCGAGGCGCCGACCGCGTCCGCCACGGCGACCGCGGGGGCAGAGCCGGTCTCGGCCGAGCCGACCCCCGTGGTCACCACGCAGCAGGCGGAGGCCGTCGTCGCCGAGGTCGCCGATGTCGCGTCGCGCGCCGACGCCGCCCGGGACGCCGGGATCCTGGCCGAGCGCTTCCAGGGCGAGGCGCTCACCGAGCGCACCACGAACTACGACGTCGTCGCCAAGGGCGGGACGATCGACCCGCCGCAGACGATCCCGGCCTCCCCGGTGAGCCTGGTGCTCCCGCAGGACACGGAGTCGTGGCCGCGCCTCGTCACCGCCGTCGTGCAGAACTCGACGGACACCACCCA